>JBMFWU010000002.1:22632-80810 GCA_049964955.1 Syntrophobacteraceae bacterium | reverse complement strand
GAGACCATGATCAAGCTCGAAGAGGCGAACATGGGGCTGCTGCTCGTGGCCAAGGTACGCGACAAGGCCCTGCAGGCCTATCAACAGGTGATGCAGATGCAGTTCTAGGTGAGTCTGCCTGTTTTTGCCTCCCAACCCTTTTGCCGACCCGACGGGCATTGAGATATGAAAAACATACTGGAATACCTTCAAAAACTCCGGGAATTCGCCGGCGGTCTCACTCTGCCGCAAAAGATCTCCTATGCGGGGGGCATTGTCATTCTTATCGGCGCCCTTGTTTTTCTGGTCTACCTGAACAACCGGGTCGACTACGCGCCGTTGTTTTCCGGGCTTTCGCAAAGCGACATGGGAGAAGTCGCCCAGGCCCTCAAGGCCAAAAAGGTCCCTTTTCGGGTGACGAAGGACAGGATCGATGTACCCAAGGCGCAGGTCTATGAAGTCAGGCTCTCCCTTGCCGCCGCGGGAATACCCAAGGGACCGGGCGTGGGGTTTGAGATTTTCGACCACCAGAATCTGGGAGTAACGGACTTCGTCCAAAAAATCGACTACCAGCGGGCGCTCCAGGGTGAGCTGGCAAGGACCATCGACGGCATGAGCCAGGTGCAGGAAAGCCGGGTCCATCTCGTGCTTCCCAGGGAAAGCCTTTTCAGAGATGACCAGAAGCCGGCCACGGCGGCCGTTGTGCTCAAATTGCGCCCGGGAGGCACGTTAAACACCAAGGAGCTTCGAGGCATAGTGCACCTTGTGGCGGCTTCCGTAATGGGTCTCAAAGAACAGAACATAACCGTCATGAGTACGGATGGAAGCCTGCTGTACACGAAAAAGGAGGAAAATCAATCGGAGCAGCTGACCGACACGGAACTGGGCATCAAACATCAAATGGAAGACGAATTGAGCCAGAGGGTCGACAATATGCTCCAGCGGGTGGTTGGCTCCGGCAAGGTACTGGCCAAGGTTAACGTCGATCTGGACATGGATCGGGTCCAGATAGCCCAGGATACCTACGATCCCGACAGCGCGGTCATCAGGAGCCAGGAAAGGACGACGGAAACCGCGCAGAACGGTGGCGTGGGGCAGGGCAAAGGCAGCCCGGGCATACAGAACAAACTCCTTCAGAACACTCCCGTTCCCCAGGCGACGGGACAGGGCTCGTCGGGGACCCGTTCAAACCGCCAGACCGAGGTCGTAAACTATGAGATAAATAAGACGACCAAACAGATCACCCAGATGCCCGGCACCGTTAAAAAACTCTCGGTCGCCGTTATGGTGGACGGGACCTACAAGGAGCAGAAAGGGGCCGACGGGAAGGAAACGACGGTCTATGTGCCGCGCTCGCCCCAGGAGATGCAATCCCTCACCACGCTCGTAAAGGATGCGGTTGGCTACAGCGAATCGCGCGGAGATCATGTAACGGTTACCTGCATGCCCTTTGTCACCGATATGAGCGGTGGCGGCAGCGGCATGGTCCCGGCCGAAAACAAATATGTGCAGCTTTTCAAAAGCTGGCAGAGAGTTATCTTCAACGTCGTTTTAGCCGCACTGGTGTTCTTCTTTATCGTGCGGCCCTTCATGAAGAAATTTCGCCAGGTCACTGACGGGTTCAAACAGTTGCCGGCCCCGGAGGTCTCCGCCGACGAGGAAGCCTCCGCGCTTCTTCTGGATACACCCAGGGAGCAGCTGACCCCTCGAAAGATATCGGCGGCCCTGGTAAAGCACAATCCGGACAAGGCTACGGAGATTATAAAACAATGGTTGAGAGACGAGGTGTAACAGATGGCCGGGTCTGGTAACACAAAGAAACTGAACGGACCGAAAAAAGCGGCATTGGCTCTGCTTGCCATGGGAGAAGAGGCCTCCGCGTCGATTTTAAAAAGGCTTTCGACCGACGAGATAAAAGAGCTGAGCCTGCTCATGTCCAACATGGAAAGGGTCAAAAAGGAGACCTCCGACGAACTGCTCACCGAATTCACCTCGCTTTTCAAGATCGAAAGCGGTGTGAGCGTGGACGGGGACCAGTTCATCCGCAGCCTTCTGCCCTCCGTCCTGCGGGACGATGAGGCGGACAAGGTGATCTCCAAGATCGATGAGGAAAAACACCGAACCCCCTTCAAGCACTTGAAAGACGTCGACCCCAAACTGCTCGCCGGATTTATCAAGGGGGAACATCCGCAAACCATCGCCATCATCGTGACGCACCTGGGCCATGAGAAGGCCAGCCAGGTGCTTTCCTTTCTGCCCGAGCAGCTTCAGTTTGAAATCGTGACACGAATCGCAAATCTGGAATCGGTGCCCCCCGACCTGATCATGGAAGTCGACGAGGTGCTCGAAAAAGAATTGACCTCGCTTGGGACTCGCGGGCAGCAGATCGGAGGCGTAACTGTCGTGGCCGAAATCCTCAACCACTGTGACCGCAGGACGGGGGAGAGCATATTGCAGTTCCTCGATGAAACAGATACGGAGATGGCCGAAAAGGTCAGAAAACTGATGTTCGTCTTCGAGGACCTGCTCCATGTGAACGACGCCGGTATCCGCGAGTTGCTGAAGGAGGTGCGCAACGAAGAACTCACCGTAGCGCTCAAGACGGCCTCCGAAGACCTCAAGACCAAGATTTTCAAAAACCTGTCGCAGCGCGCCTCGCAAATGCTCCAGGAAGATATGGCCATGATGGGCCCCGCGCGCCTCAGCGAAGTCGAGGCCGCTCAGCAGGCCATCCTGGTCGTGGCGCGAAGGCTCGAAAAGGAAGGAAAACTCCTCATGGCAGGAAAAGATGGTGGAGAACAGTTTGTCTAGCGTTCTCAAAAGCAATTCGGACCGGGTAGCCGCCTTCGGCTTCCCCGTAATCTCGAAGCGAGCCGTGGAGGCAACGCCCGATTCGGCCCCGACCGCTCCTGTTCCGGAACAACCGGCCCCCGAACCCGAGATTACAGCTGAGGAGATGTATCGCAGAAAGCTGCTCGAGCTCGAACGAAAAACCCAGGAGATTGAAAGGGATGCCTACGGTAAGGGATTTGCGCAGGGGGAAAAGGACGGGGTGGACTATGGACAGAAATCGGTCCAGGTGGTCAGCGCGCAACTCGAGCGCATCGCGCGCAACCTCGAGACCCTGCCGACCAGGGTGCTCAACGATTACCGCGAGTGGCTCATCGGTGCAAGCATCACCATAGCCAGGCAAATCGTAAAGAGGGAAATCAGCACGACGCCCGAAATCGTGGCCGATCTCACCGGGGAGCTGCTCGAAGAAATCGGGCAGCACGGTACGCTCACCGTATACCTGAACCCCGGGGACTTGGAACTAGTCGAAAAGAAAGCGGGTATTGCGCCGCAAACCGAGGGAAAGAATTTTGTGCTGAGAGCCGACGCCAAACTGGAACGGGGAGGGTGCAGGGTCGAGAGTGCGATCCGGTTGATCGATGCATCGATTGAGACGATGTTCGAAAGACTGGAAAAAGAACTCCTTGAGCCAAAGGCCTGAAAAATGGAAAATGGGTTTTCCTCAACCGAACCGGCCGAACAACCCGAAGAGCGAGACCTTTCCGGCGCCCTCCAGGGGGATTATCTGAACCTGGAAAGTATCGAGCTTTCGGGCATCGACAGGCGCAGGTTGTGGAGCCGGTACGGAAAAGTCGTTCAGCTTGCCGGAAACCTTTTGGAGGCCGAAGGGCTAAAAGCCGCAATAGGGGATATCTGCAGGATCGAGGACGCCGGCAGCACCGAGGAAAACCTCGGTCCACACGGTGAGCCGGACACATCGGATACCGGCCCCGTTCTGGCCGAAGTAATCGGTTTCGAGAAAAACCGGATCAAACTGAGCCCTCTTACCCACTTGAGCGGAATCGGCCCCGGACGCCTGGTGCAGGTTCATGAGGCCTCCAGCGCCGTTTTGGCCTCCGAGGCCATGCTGGGCCGCGTCTTCGACGGTCTCGGCCAACCGCTCGATTCCGGGCCGCCCATTTTGTCCGGCACGCCCTACCCGCTCAACGGGCAGGTTTCCAACCCGCTCGAGCGCCCCCTGATCGAGGAACAACTCGACCTCGGGGTGCGCTGCATCAATTCGCTTCTTCCCATCGGCAAGGGACAGAGGATCGGTATTTTCGCGGGCTCCGGCGTGGGCAAGAGCACCTTGCTGGGCATGATGGCGCGCTATACGAGCGCCGATGTAAACGTCATCGCCCTCATCGGCGAACGCGGCAGGGAAGTGAACGAATTTTTGCAAAACGATCTGGGCCCCGAGGGGGTAAAGCGTTCGATCGTCATTGCCGCCACCTCCGATCAACCGGCGACCGTTCGATTGCGGGGGGCGTTCCTGGCGTGCGCTCTCTGCGAATTTTTCAGAGACCTGGGAAAAGATGTCCTGTTCATGATGGATTCGGCCACCCGCCTGGCGATGGCCGCCCGAGAGATCGGTCTGGCCGCAGGCGAGCCCCCCACCACCAAAGGCTACACTCCCAGCGTCTTCAGCCTCCTTCCCAGGCTCTTCGAAAGATCGGGCAAATTCGAAAAAGCCTCCATCACCGGCATCTACACCGTCCTGGTCGAAGGCGACGACATGGAAGACCCGGTCGCAGACACCCTGCGCTCGATTCTCGACGGACACATTGTGCTGGATCGAAACCTGGCGCAAAGAAGGCATTTCCCGGCCATCGACATCCTGCGAAGCGTCAGCCGTCTGACCGGAAGGCTTCTTTCGGAGAGGGAAAAGGAACTCGTCGCCCGATTCATTCGCATCCTCGCAGACTATAAGAACAGCGAGGACATGATCCGCATAGGCGCCTATGCCCGCGGCTCCCACAAGCCAACCGATTACGCCATCGACATGATCGACAGGGCGAACGAATTCTTAAGGCAGCAGGTCGCGGAGAGTTGTTCCATAGAAGATTCCTTTGCCACCCTTGAAAAGCTTTTGACGTAAGTGAGACGGAGGAAAGATGGTGTTTAAATTTCGCCTGAACTCTCTTCTAAAACACCGCGAATTTTTGCTTCGCGAGGCACAGGGTGCCTTTGGGGCGGCTCTTTCCCTCAAGATGAACATCGAGTCCGAACTCGAACGGGTGCGCCGGGACCTTGACAGGGAATCCCTGCAGTTCGAGCAGGAGCAGCGGGCAGGTATCGGGGCGGGCAGGTATCTCTATTTCAAGGAGCGGTTGTCCACCCTGGAACAGGAATTGCAACTGACGTATGCGAGGCTCGAAGAGGCCTCCACGGAGGTGGAGAGGCGCAGGCAGGCCATGGTCCAGTGCGATACGTCCGTCAAAACGCTCGAAAGTATCGAAACCAGGGACAGGGAGTCCTACAGGCTCGCCCGCGTCCGTGAAGAGCAGAAAAAACTGGACCACGCCGCGGTTCAGAATGCACACCGGTTAACGATCGAAAAGGGAGGGAATCCATGAAAGGGGGCAAAACCGGTTCGAGACTGCTTTCGCTTGCACTCTGCGCCCTTATCGCGCTGCTTGTGATAAAACTCGGCCTGACGGTCATGGGGGCTCTCCATGCGGGGCCCGGGGCCGGCGCCGCGGTCCCTGCGGCGATGGCAAAGGAGGAAAAGCCGCAAAAAAAACCCCCGGCAACCTATAAGCCCGGGCCTGTGATTGCAGACGTAGCCGCGGCACATCTCACGAGCGCGGCTTCGCTCAGCGCTCTCCAGCAAAAAGAAAACCGGATTCAACTGGAGGAGGAAAAACTCCGGGCCGAAAAACAGCAACTGCTGGCGCTGAAAAAGGAAGTCGAAACGAAGGTGAACGCCCTTCTCGTTTTGCAAAAACAGGTCCTGTCCGCTCAAAGCCGGGAAAAGAGCGCCAAAAACTCCCAACTTCAGGGGCTTGCCAGGATCTACGGCACAATGAAGCCCAAACAGGCGGCAAAACTTATGGAAAGTCTTGACGACTCTCTTGTAAAAAGTATCATCTCGACCATGCCCCCGGACAAGGCGGCATCGATTCTCGCTCTTATGGATGTAAAAAAGGCGGCCAAGATCTCCGAAGCCCTCTCGGGCCAGTAATTGAGGCTGGATACGCCGAAATGACGGTGAACCAACAAAAAACTCAAAAGCATCCCCTGGAGATCCTGAAAGTCCACTTCGGCTACCCCTCCTTTCGGAATCATCAGGAGGAGGTTATTCATCATGTGGTAAATGGGAACGACGCCCTGGTTCTGATGCCGACGGGCAGCGGCAAATCAATCTGCTATCAGATACCGGCAATGATCCGAAGCGGCGTTGGAATTGTGATATCTCCGCTGATCGCCCTCATGCAGGACCAGGTGGATGCGGTGCGCCAGCTTGGAATCCGGGCCGAATTTCTCAATTCCACCTTGAATGCCATGGAAAGTCGCGCCGTTCAGAGCAAGATGCTGACCGGTGAGATCGATCTTTTATATGTGGCGCCGGAACGGCTCATGACCTCCGAGTTCCAGCAACTGCTGGGGCAGATGAACCCGGCGCTTTTTGCAATCGATGAGGCGCACTGTGTATCTCAGTGGGGACACGATTTCCGCCCCGAGTACCTCGAACTTTCCATTCTCCACGAGCGTTTTCCTCTGGTTCCTCGAATCGCTCTTACTGCCACCGCAGACTCTGCGACGAGAAGGGAAATCGTTGAAAAGCTCCGGCTAGAAAACGCCCGGCAGTTCATCTCGAGCTTCGATCGTCCGAACATCTTTTACAGAGTGGAGGTAAAGGAAAACGAGAAGGCGCAGCTGCTTCATTTTATACGTGCGGAGCATCCGAAGGATTCCGGAATCATATATTGTCTCAGCAGAAAGAGGGTGGAATCGCTCGCGAAGTATCTCTGCGAAAAAGGCCTCCCTGCTCTCCCCTACCATGCGGGGTTGGAGCAGAGTCTGCGCCTGACCCACCAGCGTCGCTTCCTGCGGGAAGACCATGTAATCATGGTGGCTACAATAGCCTTCGGAATGGGAATCGATAAACCGGATGTGCGCTTCGTAGCCCACATGGATTTGCCAAAGACTCTGGAAGGTTACTATCAGGAGACGGGCCGCGCCGGTCGCGACGGACAAAGGGCCGATGCCTGGATGGTCTATAGTCTGGCAGACGTGGTGACCCTTCGCCGGATGCTCGACACTTCCACAGGCGATGAGCAATTCAAAAGAATCCAGCAGCGCAAGATGGAAGCCATGCTCGGATTTTGCGAAACGCTCAGATGCCGACGACAGGTCCTTCTTGCCTACTTCGGGGAGCAACTCTCCACACCCTGCGGCTTCTGCGATATTTGCTCCGGGCAGGTGGATTCCCGGGACGGGACTATTGCGGCCCAGAAAGCGCTTTCCTGTGTCTACCGGACCGGGCAGCGATTCGGGGCGGCCTATCTCACCGATGTGCTTCTGGGAAAGGACGATGAGCGGATCCGCAGCTTCGGGCACGACCGAATTTCAACGTTCGGCATAGGAACCGAACTGACGGAACGTGAATGGAAATCCGTATTCCGCCAGCTGGTCGCTGCGGGTCTTCTCAGCATCGATATGGACGGCAAAGGAGGCTTTCGACTCTCGCCTTTGAGCCGCCCGGTATTGAGAGGCGAACAGAAATTCGAGCTGCGGAATGACCCTGCTCCCGCCAAACGAGAGAAGACCGCCAAACCGAGGCGCGAAAAAACAGAGTTTTCCGACGATCCCTTTTCCGCAGAGCTTTGGGAAAAGTTGCGCGCCTTGCGCCTCGATATCGCACGGAAACAATCCATTGCGCCTTTCATCGTCTTTCACGACAGTACGCTGCGGGAAATGGTCAACCGTCTCCCCCGGTCGCTCGAAGAGATGGGAGAGATCTCCGGCGTCGGGGAGAAAAAGCTTGAACTCTATGGTGAACTGTTTCTCTCCCTGATTCGGGCGCATTCGTCGCGCGCGTTTACGGAATAAGGATTACCGAACCGGTGGTGCGCCGGGATTGCATGTCGCGGTGGGCCGCACCCGCCTCGGCAAGAGAATAGGTCTTTCCCGTGTGTGCCTTCACGATCCCCTTTTCCACCACTTCGAACAGGTCCCGAGCGTGTGCGAGAAGATCTTCCCGCCTTGCGGTATAGGTCATGAGGGAAGGCCGCGTGAGGAACAGGGACCCTTTGGCGGAGAGTACGCCCAAATCCAACGGCGGGACCGACCCGCTCGACTGTCCGAAGCTCACCATCGATCCCATGGGCCGCAGGCAGTCGAGCGACTTCATAAAGGTATCCTTTCCGACAGAATCATAGACGACATCAACGCCCTTTCCTCCGGTTATCTCCTGTACCCGGGCCTCGAAGTCCTCTTCCCGGTAGACAATCGCATGGTCGCATCCGTTGTTTCGGGCAATTTCGGCTTTTTCCTCCGTTCCCACGGTCCCGAGCACCGTCGCGCCCAGGTGCTTCGCCCACTGGCAGACCAGCGTTCCGACACCCCCCGCCGCGGCGTGGATAAGGATCGTATCGCCCGGCTTGACGTGATAGCACCCGTGGAGCAGATACCGGGCGGTCATTCCCTGCAGCATCATCGCTGCCGCCTGCCGGGTGGAGATGCTCCCGGGCAGGACCACCAGGCGATGGGCCGGGATCACCCGCACTTCCGCATAGGCGCCCGGAGGGATTCCCGCATACGCCACACGGTCTCCGACCGAAACCTCTTTTACCCCTTCGCCTACGGCCTCCACTTTTCCGGCCCCTTCCATCCCGAGAACCGCAGGCAGGTGCGGCAAAGGATAAAGACCGGTCCGGTGATAGATATCGATGAAATTCACCCCTATGGCTTCGTGGCGCACAAGCGCCTCACCCGGGCCGGGCATTTCCGGATCGTATTCTTCGTAACGCAGGACCTCCGGTCCTCCGATCTCATGGATCCTGATTGCTTTCGGCATAGTTGCTCCTGTTAGAGTCAAAGACGCTTTCACGCTTGAGCTTTCGAAACTGCACCGTCGGAAACTGTTGTGAACCATACTATGATAGGACCGGACGCCCGAGCGTCAACCCGCGGGCAACAGGAAGGAAAGAAAAGGGCCGGGTGCCAACCGACACACCCGGCCCAAAGATATTCTCAGGAGGAATCAGCAATCAGGAGTTATTTCAATGCTCAATTCTTAAGCCTCTTGCAAACCTACGGGCACGAACGGTTCCTTTTTCTTCCCCCTTTTCAAAAGGGGGATCGAGGGGGATTTCAAGGTGTATACATCTGAATCTATTTGTTAAATCCCCCTAAATCCCCCTTTTTCAAAGGGGGACTTGGGTTCGGACCACCCGGCGCGTTCCCGGGTTTCCGGTCGGACGTTATTTAGGTCTTTCGTCCACGACTCGTACGGCTTTGCCCTCGCTTCGCTTGAGCCCCTTGGGTTCGACCAGTTCGACTGAGGCGCCAAGGCCGGCAACCCCCTTGATGTGTTCGGATATCTTTCTTTCTACCACTGCGACCCTGCCCGCACCCGCGTCAAACACCTCCTGTTTGCCCTCGACCCGGATGACGAGTTCATCGAGGTGCCGTTTCTTGCGCACGATGAGCAGATACTGGAGAACGACCTCATCGATTTCGGAAAGAAGCGACTCGATCTGGGACGGAAAGACGTTCACCCCGTTTATGATGAGCATATCGTCGGTGCGCCCGGTGATCCTGTCCATGCGGACCAGGGTGCGTCCGCACGCGCAACGCTCCCGGGTGAGCGTGGTAATGTCCTTGGTTCGAAAACGAATCAGGGGCATGGCGCGGCGCTGAATGGAGGTGAGCACCATTTCTCCCCGTTGCCCTTCGGCAACCGGCTCGTAAGTGACCGGATCGATGATTTCCACCAGAAAATGGTCTTCGTTGATATGAAGGCCCTTCCTTGCCTCACATTCAAACGCCATACCGGGGCCGCCAAGCTCGGTGAGCCCGTAGGTGTTCATGGCGGTGATTCCCATCTTCTGCTCGATTTCGTCGCGCATGGCCTCCGACCAGGGCTCGGCGCCGAAGCACCCGACACGAAGAGGCATTTCCTTTATCGGCATGCCCATTTCCTCGGCCCGCTCGGCGATAGTGAGAGCGTAGGAAGGCGTACAGAAAAGAGCCGTAGTGCTGAAGTCCTTCATCAGCATGATCTGTCTTTCGGTCATTCCGGAACTTGTCGGAACCACCGCGCACCCGATCTTGGTCGCACCCTGGTGAAATCCCAGACCACCGGTGAAAAGCCCCATTCCGTAGGCGTTCTGGACTATATCCCCTTTGCGAAGGGATGCCGCCCACAGGTCTCTTGCCATGCACTCGGCCCACTGGTCGAGGTCATCGGCCGTGTAGGGACCGGTTATGGGCTTTCCGGTGGTTCCCGACGAACAGTGAATGCGCACCACCTCATTCATGGGAACCGCACAGAGGCCGAAAGGATAGTTGTCACGCAGATCGTTTTTCACGGTGAACGGCAATTTGCTTATATCGGCTAATGACTTCAGATCATCGGCCTTGACCCCCGCCTCCGCAAACTTTTTGCGGTAGAACGGGACTCTTTCGATGACCCAGTTGACCGTTTCCTTCAATTTGGCAAGCTGGAATTTTTGCATCTGCTCCAGGGGCATGCACTCAAACTCATCGTTCCACGCCATTCTCCGCTCCTTTTTGTCAGGCGGCTGTAAAGCCTAGTTCGAAAGCCTTAAGGTTTATCTCCACAAATGCCTTTTTCACTTTGGTGCGAATAGCCTGTTTGACGTTTTCGGGCGAAACGGGAACCTTTCCGGTCTGCATGGTCGCCCCCAGAAGTACCATGTTCACGGCGAGCGTGCTTCCCGCCTGTTTGGCCAGTTCCAGGGCATCAAGAGTAATGAGTTTTGCGGTCTTTGCGCGGATCAACTCCTGGAGTTTTCCCAGATCCGGGTATACGCCCCGGCCTATTGCCACGGTAAACGGGGGCAGCGGCGCGAGGTTGGTTACCACCACCGTATCCTTGTTGCACTTCTTTAACGCCCGCAGGGTTTCCGAAGGTTCAAAGCCCACCAGGATGTCGGCCTCGCCGTCGGAGATGACCGTACTGGCCCCGTCTCCAAAAAGCATCGCAGACTCCACGACCCCACCCCTCTGGGCCATACCGTGAATTTCACTCATGCGTACGGCCACGTTGGAGAGCATCGCAGCCTCCCCCAGTACACTCGACGCCAGAAGGTTACCCTGACCGCCGACCGCTACCATAATCAATCTTGTCGTATTCATCTTCAATCCAGACTCCAGCATCAAGGTATTTAGTCTTTTACCGGGACAATCGCGTTTTCGGGGCAGATTTGCGCACACACCGCACACCCCGAGCACAACCCGGCATCTATTTCCACTCTTCCATCCTTTGTGAAAAAGGCCGGACAGCCCAGGTCGTTAATACAGTTGCGATGGCCTTTGCATTTGTCGCTGATTCGGAAAGTTCGTTTGCTGTCCAGTTTCAACGCCTTGGCGTAGAGGGTGCACATCTGCCGGGAGATGATGACTGAAACACCCTTGAACTCGAGCGCCTCTCGTACCGCCGCGATGCTCTTTTTCACCTTATAGGGCTCGATCGTTGTTACGAACGGAACACCGACCCCGCGCACGACATCTTCGATGGAAACGCGGCCGTATCCGTCGAGTTTCAGCCGGCTCATGTCCACGCCCGGGTTGGGCTGATGGCCTGTCATGGCGGTAGTGCCGTTATCGAGGATGACCAGGGTCAGGTTGTGGTTGTTGAAGACCGCGTTGATCAGACCGGCAACGCCGCTGTGGAAAAAGGTCGAGTCTCCGATAAAGGAGATGATTTTCTTATCGGTGGCTTTGGAAAATCCGCACCCGGCGCCCAGCGAAGAGCCCATGCAGAGCAGAAAATCGGCCATCGAAAGAGGCGGCAGAATGCCGAGCGTATAGCAGCCGATGTCGTTGGGACAAATGGTCTCCATTCCCTCGGCGGCCTTTTTGACTATATAGTAGCTTGCTCGGTGGGAGCAGCCGGCGCAAAGATTGGGCGGACGCTGCGGAATTTCGGGTACGTCCGCGAGATCGGGAAGAACCGGGGAAGTATACGAGAGGCCGAAATAGCTCGCAATCACCTTGCGGACCATTGCCGGATCGTATTCATAGAGCCTGGAGAACAGGTCCGAAGCCTTGCCCCGGATGGGAATGGTCAGCCCCTCTTCCTGGGCAAACGCCTTGACAGCTTCCTCCATGAAGGGCTCGCCCTCTTCTACCACCAAAACCTTCTCGCATCCCGCAAGAAACGTCTTGATCATCTTCTCGGGAAGGGGGTTCGAAAATCCGATCCTCAGAATCTTTACCCTGTCCTCGATTCCGAGTTCCTTTACCCCGTCACGGGCATAGTTATAGCTCACACCGTTGCAAATTATCCCCCACCGGCCGCTGCCTTCGGAAAAATTGTACTCGCTCGTCTCCGAAAGCTTCTTTGCCTCCTCCAGGTTCTTTAACAGTTTTACATGGAGATTTCTTGCGACCGCGGGAATGGGGACCCAGCGAAAAGGGTCTTTGACGAACTCTCCAGCCGTCTTCACCGGAGCTATCGCGCCCAAGGGCACGATTCCTGTCGAATGGTTGATCCTGGTGGTGGTCCGAAACAGCACGGGTTCGCCTACCTTTTCGGAAAGTTCGAACGCGTAGCGAACCATCTCATGCGCCTCCTCGACCGATGAAGGCTCCAGGACCGGGAGCCCGGCGAGCTTGCCATAGTAGCGGTTGTCCTGCTCGTTCTGGCTCGAAAACATCAGCGGGTCGTCGGCCGTCACTACAACCATGCCCCCCGTTACCCCGACATACGCGAGAGTAAGCAGCGGGTCGGCCGCCACGTTCAACCCCACATGTTTCATGATGGCCATGCTGCGCAGGCCCGAACAGGCCGCCGCCGCCGCCACCTCGAGCGACACCTTCTCATTTACGGAGTACTCGAAATAAAGATCGCTTTCAAGAGACATCTCGAAGAGACTGGTGCTTATTTCCGAGGATGGGGTGCCCGGGTATGTCGCACCTACGGCCAGGCCCGCTTCAACGGCCCCCCTGGCGATCGCCTCGTTGCCCAGAAGAAACATCCTCTGAGACTCATTGCCCGCAAGTAATTTGTGCATTTTGCTTCCCTTGTCATTAGATTGCGTTTGATTCATCGGTCGCTCCTCAAAGCCCGTGCAGATCGCCCTCCTTCCAGCTTCGAGGCGGCAAGGCATGAACGGGAGAAGACTCGGGCATCGGGGGCTGGAGCTTGCCAGACAGAGTGAGTTGCACAGGAAGTAGAGCGGCCGGCATCTGGAGAACTGGCTATAAGGTAGCTACAAAATAGCCTGTTCCTTCGTGACCAGTCAAGAAAAATTGACCGGGTGAAAAACATTTACGGCCACAGCCGGTTTGGTGATACCTTAATCGACGTGAAGCATCCCGAGTGCGAAAGGATGGGTTTAAGACCGTGAAAGAATGGATCACCCTGGACACACCTGCGGGAAACCTCTCGGTGGTTACCTTCGCATCTTTCGAAGATATCAGCAGGCTCAGGTTCGACCCGGAGTTCGGGGAGCACACCGGGTTCCGGTCCCTCTACACCAGAGGGGAAAGTCTCATGATGCGCTCGTGCGAAGAGGAAGTTAACGTGGTGCTCGCTGTCCACGACACCAACATAGTCGGCTTCGGCCTGCTCGCCTGCCCGGACCCCGACCAGAGGTGGGCAAGGCTCGGACCAAGAAAGGTGATGGAAGTAAAGGCGATAGAAGTCGTGCGCAGCCTGAGGAAAACCGGACTCGCAAAAGTGCTGGTAGAGGGAATGCTGACCTATCCGGAAGTGGAGAAAAGGATCCTGTATCTCGTGGGCTATACCTGGGTATGGGACCTGACAGGCGCCAAACTCACGGGATCGCAGTACCGACAGATGATGATCCGCCTTTTTCAACCCTTCGGATTTTCCGAATGCAAGACCAACGAACCCAATATTTGCCTCGATCCCGATAATCTTTTCATGTGCCGGACCGGCAAAAATGTGAGCGACAGCCTCAAAGAAGACTTCAAATGGCTCTCCTTCGGCGTCTACCCGCAATGATCGACAGGATGTCCTTTGGACAGGATTACAGGATTTGCAGGATTGGGGTAAAAGGGCTCATACGCATCATTTGCTGTTGGGACCAAATGTGCAGGACCTTACTTGCCGACGGCCTCGGGACCTTTTTCGACAGGATCGAGAAAGTGTATCGGATTATTACATCATTTTAAATTTTCAGTGTTTCTAATCCTGTAAATCCTGTAATCCTGTCTGAGTCTTTCCCTGAAAACCGCAAAAACCTTTGGACAGGATTACAGGATTTACAGGATTGGGGTACGAGGTCTCACACGCGCTCTTTCCTGTTTGGACAAAAAGAGCAGGGCCTTGCTTGCCGACGGCCCCGAGAGCTTATTTTCGACAGGATCGAAAAAAGATATGGATTGCTACACCATTTTAAATTTCCCCGTTTTTAATCCTGTAAATCCTGTAATCCTGTCTGAGTCTTTCCCTGAAAACCGCAAAAACCTTTGGACAGGATTACAGGATTTACAGGATTGGGGTAGAGGTCTCACACGTTCCCTGTTTCGATTTGACAAAATGAGCAGGCAACTCCCGTATTCGGCCTCAGCAGCTTTTTCTCGAGAGATCAAAAACGACTGCTTGTAATCCTGTATCCTGTTATCCTGTCAAAAACAGTCCGGAAGCCTGCGGGCGAGGAGCCTTACGTGGCTCTTCTCCTGTTCGGAAAGGAAGAGCAGGCCCTTTTTGTACTCGGCGTCGGGAGTCTTTTCCGCAAGGCTCCGGTACAGGTCGTAGGCGCGATATTCCATTTCCAGGGCGAGTTCGGAGAGGAAAAGGCATGGATTTTCCCTGTTCTTTCCTACTTGCTCGAGCACCTCGCCAAGTTCCCAGCCTCCCTCGACGAGGTACCCGCCGCACTCCTCGAACAGCTCTTCAAAAGGCTTCACCTCTTTTGTCCTGCTCAGAAAGGCATAGATGGCCTGCGCATGGGAGATTTCCATTTGTGAGAGCTTCTGAATGGTTTTCTCCAGGGGAAGCCCCGCGCTGAGTTCGACCATCGCTCCGTAGAGAAGGAAGGTCCCCTTCTCCATGTTTATAGCCTGTTCCAGCATTTGGGATATATCCCCGGTGTCCTTGAGGACCTCGAATCGGGGAAACCCTACCAGGGTTTTGCCTTCCCAGGCGGAAATTCCCCCGATCAGGTTGTAGATCGGCCCGTTCACCAATCCGGAGTCCCCGGCAAACATAGCCCCCAGGCTCGACCGTCGTCCGCTGCGGCAGTAAAAGATCAGCTCCCGATCCCCGGGCAGTTCGTCCAGACGGCCCTCAAGATCCGACAGCGGCAAAAGCTTGGCCCCGGGGATGTGTTCGTCTTCATATTCCCCGGGCTCCCGCACATCGACCAGCAGATAATCGTTTTCCTTCTTCCGGGATATGTACTGCTTAAGCTCCTCCGGGAACATCTTCCGAATGTCCATGCGGTCCTCCTGCTAAAGCGCATTCAATACCCCGGAAAAATAGGATCGGCGTAAAAAGTGTGCAACCTGCCCATTTTCGGGACCACCGATTCTACCAGTTTTCACCCAGCAGCTCGAAATAGGCCTGTGGATGGGCGCAGGCCGGACACGCATCGGGTGCATCCGTTCCGGTGTAAATGTAGCCGCAGTTGCGGCAGCGCCAGGTCACCTCTTGTTCACGCTTGAAAACCCGCCCCTTTTCAAGATTTGTCAATAGGTCGCGGAACCTCTTTTCGTGCTGCTTTTCAGCTACCGACACAAAACCCCATATGGCTGCAATTTCAGGAAACCCTTCCTCTTTTGCAACCGCGGCAAAAGAAGCGTAGAGTTCCGTGTGCTCCTCGTGCTCACCGCCGGCAGAGGCAAGAAGGTTTTCCGCCGTTGTGCCCACTTTCCCGCAGGGGTAGCTGGCTGTAATCTCCAGATCGCCCCCCTCCAGGAATTTGAAAAATGTTTTCGCGTGTTCCTTCTCCTGGTTGGCGGTCTCTTCGAAAATGTCGGCTATCTGCACATAGCCTTCCTTCCTCGCCACACCGGCAAAGAAGGTGTAGCGATTGCGCGCCTGGCTCTCGCCGGCAAATGTCTTCAACACGTTCTGTTCGGTTCGCGTTCCCCGGATGCTGCGCATAGCGTTCTTCTCCTTTTTTTGATTGGACTTCACGGTCTCATTTCTGCGGTTCGGATTTACTTTAGAATGATTCTAAATTAAGTGCAACATCCAATTGCGTTTCACATTACGGGTCGCACAACTGAAGTGCCATGCTGTCGGCGACGAGAAACCCCTTGCGGGTCGGCTGCACTCTCCCGTCAATCACTTTGACCAGCCCCGATTTTTGCCACTGGGCGAGGACTCTTTCCCTTTGCGAAAAGCCTTTTAGAACGTTCAGCTCCAACCCTTCGCGGGTCCTGAGAGCAAGGTCGACCGTTTCCAGATCGAACTGCTCCCGGGAAAGGATCTCCATGCCCTCTACGGGCGCTTTTCCTTCCTTCAGCAGCCGGCAGTATTCCCGCACCGACCTCACATTCCAGCGGCGGCGGTGTGCCACCGCTGCCAGGTCGCCAGGCCGGGAAGCGCCGCTGCCTTTGGCGGCGGCGGGGTCATGGCCGTCATACGCTGCGGCGATGTAGCCGGGAATTGGCTGCCCGCTATCGAATGAGTGAGCTGAGGGGCCGAGACCGAGATAGGGAACATGCCGCCAGTATTTTCTATTGTGACGGCACATGAGTGGGTTCGGTCCGGGGAATCCGCCAGCTGGTTCGACCCCGAGTCCCCCTTTGCCAAAGGGGGATTTAGGGAGATTTGGCAATTGCCGGTCTGCGGAAAAGTTCGAGACTTCGTAATGAAAATAGCCATGTCTTTCGAGATAGCGGGAAGTCCAGACGAAGAATGCGGCCTCGAACTTTTCCCCTATCGAATGCACACGGCCCGACTCCCTCATCTTCCAGAGAGCAGCACCCTTTTCGAAGGTCAGCTGGTAACAGGAAATGTGCTCGGGTCTTAATTCGAGCACCCGGTCGAGCGTTTTTTTCCAGCTCGCAAACGTCTGGGTTTCAAGCCCGTATATGAGATCCACGCTCAGGTTGGAAAAGCCGGCGGCACGGCACATTTCCACGGCTTCGAACGCGCGGGCCGCGCGGTGAGCTCTTCCGAGATATTCCAGGTCCCTGTCGTCCAGGGATTGGACGCCGAGGCTCACGCGATTTACGCCAAAATCTTTTACGGTTTTTAGCTTTGAGGGGGAGAGGCTTTCCGGGTTGGCCTCCATGGTCATCTCCGAACCCGGGGCAAAGACAAAATTTTTGAAGATGGATTCGAAAAGCGAAGCGAGGTCGTGCTCGGAAAGAACCGAAGGCGTTCCGCCGCCCAGGTAGAGGGAATCGAAGGCCGGAAACTCTTCCCTGTAGAGCGCCATTTCCGTCCGGACCGCTTCGAGCCAGGCCGGAATTTCGGACCGGGAGGCAACCGAGTAGAAATCGCAGTAGAAGCATTTGGAGCGGCAGAAGGGTATGTGCAAATAGAGGCCCGGGAGTTCCCCGTTATTCATCTTTGGTTTTCAGGACGGAAACGAAGGCGCTCTGGGGAATCATCACCGAGCCCACCATCTTCATCCTTTTCTTTCCTTTCTTCTGCTTTTCGAGAAGCTTTCGTTTCCGGCTGATATCTCCGCCGTAGCATTTCGCCGTAACGTCTTTGCGGAAAGGCGAAATCGTGGAGCGGGAAATGATCTTTCCGCCTATTGCGCCCTGGATGGCGATTTTGAAGTTATGCCGTGGAATTTCTTCCTTCAGGCGGTCGCAGACCTGGACACCCCAATCGCGTGCGCGCTCCCGGTGCACGATGAGGGAGAGTGCATCCACCCGTTCGCCGTTTACCAGGATATCGAGCTTTACCAGATCGCTTTCCCGGTATTCGGTAATCTCATAATCAAACGACCCGTACCCCTGCGTAACGGTTTTGAGCCGGTCGTAGAAATCGAACACCACTTCGGCAAGAGGCATATCGAAGGTCATCTCCACGCGGCCGGGGGTCGGGTAGGAGACCCCGGGATTGCTGCCACGACGCTCCAGGCACAATTTCATCACGGCGCCCATGTAGCGCTCGGGGATGATGATGACGGCCTTGATGTATGGTTCCATGGACCGTTTTATCGTGGTGGGGTCCGGGTAATACTGGGGGTTTTCCACCGTGATCGTCGGGCCGTCCTCCAGCGTAAACTGGTACTGAACGCTTGGGGCCGTCATAATGATCGACTGGTCGAACTCGCGCTCGAGCCTTTCCTGGACGATATCCAGGTGCAAGAGCCCGAGAAATCCGCAGCGAAATCCCTGCCCCAGGGCTACCGAAGAGTCTTTCTGATAGACCAGCGCGGCGTCGTTTAGCTTGTACTTGTCGAGGGCGTCCAGAAGGGAGGGGTAGTCGTCGGAAGAAACCGGGTAGATGGAGGAAAAAACCACCGGCTTCACATCTTTAAATCCGGCAAGAGGCGCCGCAGTCGGGTTGGCATCAAGCGTTATCGTGTCCCCGATTCTTATGTCGGCAACGGTTTTTATCCCGGCGATAATGTAGCCGACCGAGCCTGCGGAAAGCTCCTTCCGGATATCTCGATTCACGCGAAAGTAGCCCACTTCTTCGACTTTATGGATCGCCCCGGTGGACATGAACCGAATGAGGTCTCCGGGCCCGAATTTTCCGTCAAAGATGCGGCAGCTTGCCACAGCGCCACGAAAGGGATCGTACTGGGCATCGAAAATGAGGGCCGAAAGGGGCTTTTCGGGATCTCCCTTAGGCGGTGGGACCAGATTTACGACGGCCTCCAGAACGTCTTCGATCCCCGTGCCCTCCTTGGCCGAACACAGGATGGCGTTATCCGGATCCAACCCCAGGTCATGATCGATCTGCTCCCGGACCCTGTCCACATCGGCCGAAGGAAGGTCTATCTTGTTTATGACCGGAATGATCGCCAGATCGTGTTCCATGGCCGCGTACAGATTGGCGATGGTTTGCGCCTGCACCCCCTGGGAGGCGTCTATCAACAGAAGCACCCCCTCGCAGGAAGCAAGCGCCCGCGACACTTCGTAAGAAAAGTCGGCGTGGCCGGGGGTATCGATCAGATTTAGCTGGAACGACTCGCCCGAGCGACTCTTGTAGGGCAGGGCCACGGTCTGGCTCTTGATCGTGATGCCCCTTTCCCTTTCCAGGTCCATGTTATCGAGGATTTGGTCTCGAAACTGGCGGTCGTCGACCAGGCCCGCGTGCTGAATCAGCCGGTCGGCCAGCGTGGATTTTCCATGGTCGATGTGCGCGATGATGCTGAAATTTCTGATCTGCCGCATAGGGTTTGTTCTTCCTTCATCGGTCTCAAACCACCATCGGCATTATCAGGCTGAAATACCCGGGATCGTCGGGCGCCAGAAAAATGCCGCCGTGGACGTCGTCGACCCACTCGAACCTGATCGTCTGGCTTTCCATGACCGAAATACAGTCCATGACGTATCGGACGTTGAATGCTACGCTGAAATCCTCCCCGTCGTACTCGATGTCGATGACATCGTTGGCGTTGCCAAGTTCGGGGTTTCCCGACTCGAGTTCGAGGGAGTTCCGGCCTATGTTGAATTTGACGTGCCGGTAGGTGGGGTCGGTTACCAGTGCGACCCGCTTGAGGGCAGGGTAGAGCACATCGGTTGCCACCGTAATCGCATGCGGCCTCTCGGCCGGAATGATCATTTCATATTCGGGAAACTCGGCATCCAGGAGCAGGGTGCTCAAAAATGTCCCCGGAGTCCTGAGTACGAGCGATTTTTCATCCATTCCGATGGATATCTCGCTCTCCTTTTCGAGCAGCTTGTGGATCTCCTGGACGGCCTTTCGCGGCACGATGACCTCCGTTGCCATGGTCAGCCCCGGGAAGGCCCCCGCCGGTGTCTCATAATAGGAAAGCCGATGCCCGTCGGAGGAAACGAACCGCAGGTCGTTTTCTTCGGTGGAATGCCACAAAAGACCGGGCGTGGAAAAAGTTTCCTCCTCTCCCGGAATGGAGTAGAGAGTCTTCTGAAGCGCTCGTCGGAGAACGGCGGCATCGCAGCTCGTAAGGGGCAACTCCTGGTAGAGGTCTATATTGGGAAAGTCTTCGGCCGGAATGGTCGAAAGCTCGAAACGCGACCTTCCGGCTTTTACCAGGAGCCTGCTGCGCGCGGGGTCCAGTTCGAAGGATATGGCGCTCTGAGGGACTTCACGCACGATTTCCAGGAGCTTTTTGGCCGATACGGTGGTCTTGCCCTCCTCTGTTACCTGCGCCCCCATTCTCGTCCACAGGCTGAGTTCCAGGTCGGTTGCCGAAAACTCGAGCGTCCCATCTTCGGTCGCCTTGATCAGGCAGTTGTTGAGAATGGGCATCGTGGTTTTCTTGTCGGTTGCGCTCTGAATCCGTTGAAGGACCTGGACGAGGTTTGCTTTTTCCACCTGGAATTTCATAGTCGGGCCATTCCTTGGGGTGTTTTTATGGTTTTAGTCTTTTCTCTTACTGAGAAGATCATAATATTAGTAAGGGGCCCATAAATTGTCAAAAAGTTTATTAACCGGCTGTAATTGCAAAGGATACGAGTTGACAATCCGCCGACCGAATCCCTTCGAATCGACCGTTGCGCGCCGCCCCGGAAGAGTTTTAAACATTTTGACGACACCGGTTGAACACTTTTTTTGCGGCACCTGACAGGGTTTTGAAGAAAAGTCTGTTTTTTACTGTCCTCACTTGAAAAAAGTCCTGCTTGCAAATAGAATCCGCACTAAATTTGGTGTACAGGGAAAGTTCAAAAACAATGCCACAATGTGAAGGGGTACGGGGTGGGAAAAGAATACAGGCCTAATGCGAGGGAATCCGCGGTGATATCGAAGTTGGACCATCAGAAGGAGTCCCGAAGATATCACGCCATGAACCAGCTTCGTCAAAATATTGAAGAAATCGCCGACAGAATCTCCATGAAACTGATCGAGGAGCGCCTCGTCGAGACGACCAGCAAAGGGGACTTGCAGGACCAGATCCAGTTTGCCCTGCAAAAAGTGCTCGATTCCGAAGAGTTCGAGATCCAGCTCGAGACCGCCGACCTTCGGACCCTCGTGCCGCGTCCCAATTTCGTAAGCCTTTTCGTGACCGCTTTCATTGTCGAAAAGCTCATCGATCACAAGTGCATCGTCGATATTTTCGGTACGGATCAGGAAATTTACGCGAGCGTCAACAGGCAGGTAAGCCGGTACATCCAGGTGGACTGACCTTCCGTGAAGGGGGAAAAACAGATGGAAGGCGTTGAGACGAAGGTCCAGCCAAATTTTATCCGCAGTATAGTCGCCGAGGATGTAAAAAACGGCAAAAACGGTGGAAAAGTCCTTACCCGGTTTCCGCCCGAGCCCAACGGCTATCTGCACATAGGGCACGCAAAATCGATCTGCCTCAATTTCGGGCTGGCGGCCGAGTTCGGGGGCCTTTGCAACTTTCGCTTCGATGACACCAATCCCGGCAAAGAAGAGGTGGAGTACGTCGATTCCATCATGAACGATGTGCGGTGGCTGGGCTTCGACTGGGAAGAAAGACTCTACCACGCCTCCGACTATTTCGACCGCCTCTACGAATGGGCCGTCGAGCTTATAAAGAGCGGCAAGGCCTACGTGGACAGCCTTTCCGCCGACCAGATCCGGGAGTACAGAGGCACTCTTACCGAACCCGGGAAGGAAAGCCCGTACCGGAACAGAACGGTGTCCGAAAACCTGGATCTTTTCGAGCGCATGCGCGCGGGCGAGTTCGCAGACGGCGAACACGTTCTTCGCGCCAAAATAGATATGGCCTCCCCCAACCTCAACCTGCGCGACCCGGTCATGTACCGCATCCGTCATGCGCCGCATTGGAGGACCGGGGACAAGTGGTGCATCTATCCGATGTACGACTACGCGCACGGGCAGTCGGACGCGCTCGAGGGCATCACTCATTCGATCTGCACGATGGAATACGAGGACCACAGGGCCCTCTACGACTGGTATCTCGATAACATCGATGTCCCGAGCCGACCCCGGCAGTTCGAGTTTGCGCGCCTCAACCTCGCCTATACGGTTATGAGCAAGCGAAAGCTCCTCCAGCTTGTTCAGGAAAAATTTGTGAACGGGTGGGACGATCCTCGAATGCCGACCCTTGCCGGGATGCGACGTCGCGGGTACCCCCCGGAGGCGATCCGAAACTTCTGCGAACGGATCGGCGTCGGGAAACGCGAGAGCCTCGTTGACTACGGGCTGCTCGAATTCAGCGTGCGGGAGGTCCTGAACCTCAAGGCCCCGCGCGCCATGAGCGTCTTGAAGCCCCTGAAGGTCGTAATCGATAACTATCCAGAAGATAGCGTCGAAGAGCTCGAGGCGATAAACAACCCCGAAGACGCTTCGGCCGGCGTGCGCAGCGTGCCCTTTTCCAGGGTCATCTACATCGAACGCGAAGATTTCATGGAAAACCCGCCCAAACAGTTCTTCCGGCTCGCACCCGGACGGGAGGTAAGGCTTCGCTACGCCTATTTCATAACGTGCGTCGATGTCGTAAAAGATGAAAAGGGCGAGGTGGTCGAACTGCACTGCGTCTACGACCCCGCCACCCGCGGAGGTGATTCCCCGGACGGCCGCAAAGTAAAGGCTACCCTCCACTGGGTCTCGGCCGCCCACGCCGTCGAGGCCGAAGTTCGCCTCTACGGAACGCTCCTGAATCGCCCCGATGCCTCCGAGGAAGCCGACGGATCGACTTTCAAAGACTTCATAAACCCCGATTCCCTGGAAGTAATACGCGATGCAAAACTGGAACCGAGCCTTTCAGGCCTCCTCCCCGGCAGCACCTTCCAGTTCGAACGACTCGGATACTTTTGCGTCGACCCCGATTCTACCCCGGATAAAATGGTCTTCAACCGAACCGTAACCCTCCGCGACACCTGGGCCAAAGTGTCGAGTCGTCGCTGAGCGGGCGGGCGGCGTGTCGCCGCTGACAGGTCGCCAGGCCGAGAAGCGCCGCTGCCTTTGGCGGCGGCGGGGTTATGACTCTCAAGGTTGAGGCAATGCGGCGTGCTGTTGCCGTATGCCTGCCGATTTTCACCAATACCGGCGCCGCCTGCGGAAGCTTCTACGGAAATATCCTGCAGCGCCGCAGCGTAAAGACGAGCTTCGCCTTCTCCTCACTTCCCGCTTCTTTTCAGAGTAGAATAATTACCATTCTCCCCTTTTGACCGCCTCCGCTGGTTTATTATTTCGGTCCGGATAGCTCTTAAGGCCCTGAAAGTGAGGTTTGTGTGGCATCTGGCAGTGGATGGGGAGCGCGCGATGAATGCTTGTCCCGCTTACAAGGTGCTTGTTGTCGATGATGACAGGCAGCTCGTGGAATCGATAGCCGAATACCTGGTGGAGCAAAACCTCGATGTGTGCAAGGCGTATGGCGGAAAAGGGGCGCTGGCACAAATCAGCGAATACCAGCCCGATATAGTCATTGCGGACATCAGAATGCCCGATATCGACGGCTGGGAGCTATTTAAAAGAACAGCACCGCTGCGGACCCAAATGGTCTTCATTTTCATGACCGGATACGGGAACATCCCCGACGCGGCCGATTCAATCAGAAGGGGAGTCTTCGATTACCTCGAAAAGCCTTTTTCCTCGCACAAGCTCAAGTGTGTCGTCAATTCGGCCATAGACTTTCTGGATACGCTTGCAGAGAACAGATATCTAAAAGGCAGGCTCGATCAGCTGCAGTACTCCCAGGTCGATCTGTTGCTCAAACGGGCGGACATGCTGACCGATTTCATGTCCAGTCTCAAAGAGGAAAACTCGATCGAAGAGGTGCTTAAAAAACTGCTGCGAGCCTGCCTGGAGACCACCGGCAGCAGTAAGGGATCGATCTTCCGCTACCGGTCGCGGGAAACGAGCCTCGAGTTGGTAATGATCGACTGGCTGGAAAAAAGCGGTGAATCGGGCGCTCACGGCCGGCTCTTGGCCGACAGACCCGGCGGGCAGACAAAAAAAGGCTTTACGCCGGCACTCCGCAACGGCTCCCGCGCCGGACAGGGGCGTAAATTCTCCCTTACCGTCCCGGTAGAGGATGCCCAGACGGCCTGGGGGATCTTGTACCTGCACGGCAAAACGGACGGAGGCGAGTACAATTCGGAAGACTTTATAAACGTCTCCTCTCTCATGAGGAAAGCAGTGGAGAATCTCAATCGGATCGAGTACATGGGGCAGCACTCGATTTTCAGTAATGACAGGGAAAAGCTGCAAAAGGAACACAGACGGCTCCAGATCCACAAAACCACGTTGGAAAGATCCTCTCCTGTTATTTCGGTACTTATCGACAACAACCTAGCCATATTGCACATGTGTGACAAGTATTTCGAAATATTTAGTGCAAATGAGAAGGCTTTGTCGCTATCATTTAAGGAGCATCCGTTTTGGAAAAACATGGGAGAAAGAACACGTGAAAAGATATGTAAGGCGGTATCTTCTTCTGAAGCTATAAGTATAGATGATTTGGTTTCACTTGATACCATCAACGGAGAACGATCTTTTAAGATAAAACTCATTCCGGTCCCTTCTAATATGTATACATATAATA
The DNA here is from genome assembly GCA_049964955.1 of Syntrophobacteraceae bacterium. Lineage (GTDB taxonomy): Bacteria > Desulfobacterota > Syntrophobacteria > Syntrophobacterales > Syntrophobacteraceae > SbD1. The sequence continues at coordinate 56,238 of JBMFWU010000002.1, read as the reverse complement.
CATATACATTTATGCTTTTATTTGAAGATATAACGGACCAGGAAAAAATCACTAAACGGATCGCGCTCCTGGAAAATCTGGCAATTATGGGTAAATTTGTAGCAAACATCGCTCACGACTTGAATAATCCACTCGATGGAATAAACAGATTGATACGCATTCTTGAAATTAATATAGGAAGTGCGGCTCGTGTAGAACATGATATATTCGATATGATTTATTCCGCCATACGGCGAATGGGCAATACCGTGCGTTCTTTTCTGGAATGTACGCGCGATGCCATGCTGAAGACCACTTCCAGTCCCCTTCGGACCCTGGTGGAGGAGGCTTTGTATATCATGGCGCCCACCCTGAAGGACAAGAACATATCGGTGATCAAGAAATACAACACCAAAAACGCCACCCTGGAAATTCCGACGAGTTTCTACCACGTTTTCATCAATATCATCAAGAACGCCTACGATGCCATGGAGCAAGGCGGCCAGCTGCAGGTGCGGGTGAGCGATGCGCGCGGGGACAATTCGGTACTGGCCACCTTTTCCGACAGCGGGAAGGGAATCCCCGAGGCCATCATGGATGACGTCACCAAGCCCTTTTTTACGACCAAAGAAGACGGCACGGGGCTGGGGCTGCCTCTTTGCAAGAAGATCACAAACGGTTTCGGAGGAGATATCGTTTTGAGAAACCGCAGGAACGGGGGTTGCGAAGTGAGCGTGATTATCCCGGTTGCCCGCGCCGGTGGTATGGCCCTCGGTACCCCGGGGACAAGGGCCGCAGGAAAATCGGCCCCAAAAAGTCTTGCGCACGAATGTGCGGGCAAGACGGCCGGGGCGGCCGATTGCCAGGAAATGGGACAACTGGGAGGGTAGGGCAAACAGGGCAAATAGGACCTATAGGACCTATATTGTGAGCAGAACCGGCAACACGCCGCCGGGGCGATAGCCCCCGCGCTTTTCTTCTGTAAGCGACTCGCCGTCGCATCACACAGCGCCGTCGGTTGCCCCGGCGATCCTTTTCAGCTCCAAAACGACTTTTCCCATGTTTTCGGCCTGGTCGTTCAGTTGCTGGGAGGCGGAGGCGGACTCGTCGGCGTTGTGGACGTTTTGCTGCGTCATGTTGTCTATTTCCGAAACGGCGAGGTTTATCTGCTCGATCCCGGCGGCCTGTTCCCTGCTTGCGGTCGAAATCCCTTCGGCAAGGTCTCTCACCTGGTGAACACTCATTGCGACGTCGCGGTACTTCTCATCGGTTTCCTTTACGAGGCGGGACCCGGCATCGATTCGTCCGATAATATCGTTGACCATCTGCTGGGTGTTGTGGGATTCCTCGGCCGAACGCATGGCCAGGCGGCGCACCTCCCCTGCCACGACGGCAAAGCCTGCCCCGGCTTCCCCGGCGCGTGCGGCTTCGACTGCGGCATTTAATGCGAGCAGGTTGGTTTGAAAGGCTATGTCGTCGATCGATTTAATGATTTTCACCACATTGGCGCTGGCCGAGGCAATGTCTTCCATGGAGCGGACCAGGGCCTTCATGGATTTATTGGCCTCCTGGAGACTTGTGGAGGCTTTTTTGGAGAGTTCATCGACCTGGCCGGCGTCTTTGGCGTTTTGCCTGGTCATCGAAGACATCTCTTCGAGCGAGGAGGAGGTCTCTTCGATGGAGGCGGCCTGTTTGGAGGCAGCATCCGAGAGTCCCTCAGAGGAAGAGGCTAGCCTGTTTGAGGCCGCATGGAGGTCCCGAACCGACTGGGTGAGGTGAGAGACCGCCGTATCGATGGGTTTGACCAGGGAGGTGGAAAAGTAAATGATAAGCGGAACGATGACAAGGATGCAGCCCAGATAGATCACAAGCAGCAGTTTGGTGAGCTGCCAGGCGTTGGCCTTGGCGACTTTCATCGAACAGAGAACGGCTATCCAGCCCTCGGGGACTCCCGAGGCGCCCTTGAGAGGAAGCATTTGCTGGTAGTAGGATTGGCCGGCTGCGGTGACATTGCCCGTGGAGAGCAGTTTGGCGTACTGCGGGATGTCCCCGGTGCTAAATCCTTTGTTTGTAAAAAGATTTACTTTCATGCCCGTAAGGAACGAAACTCTTTGTACGAAAGGCTTTCCGATTCTTATGACGGCAGCGGCAAAGCCCGCCTGTTCTTCTTTGGGTTTTCCGGCCGCCTTGTCCCAGGCCTGCTGCATGACGGGAGCATAGGAGACGAGGTAGACCCGGTTTCCCGAAACTGTGAACTGGGCGGTATTGCGGGTGGGCACAGGGCCGGAGAAATGCAGCTGCAGGCCGGGAAGAGTTCCGGATTTCTGCAAGGTCGGGGGTACCTGGCCCGTCCGGGAAACGGCGGAAAAAACGGAAGCTTTGGCGCCGGGAAGGACGTAGCCGAGCCGGAAGGCCCCTTTACTTTCCTGCCGAGCGAAGAAAACCAGGTTGCCCTTGAGGTCGTAGAGGGCGGCCTGCCGGAGAGTGCCCGTTTTCTCGATTTGAAGAAGGCTTTTGAGAAACCCGGAGGCGGATTCATCCATGAGAGTCTTCAGGGCATCTCCCCCCCCGTACTGGCCCACCATGCCGAGCATGGAGCCGACATTGCTCATCTGGGCCATCTGGCCGGCATCGATCTGCAGCTTGGCCTGAACCGACGACAACTCACTCCGGGTGATGTTAATGGCTTTTTTGAGCTGCACGCGGGAAGCCGAGCGATCCTGGCGAAGAACTATCGCGGAGACGAGCAGGACCGAGGCAACCAGCGGGACGACGAGGGTAGCTACGGATGCAGCCACCAGTTTGCTTCTGAGCTTCATATTGCTCATTCGATGCACTCCCGGACCAAGGTAATTTTCCTGCCTGCCGGACGGATGGCCGTCCGTTTTGCTGCAGGGACGATGGAGACAAATCAGGCTCCCCGCTATTACTTGTCGGAAAAGGGCCGGGAAAACTTGACTGAAAATTGGGCGGTGGGACCGCCTGACGGGTCGCCAGGCCCTTTCGCACTGCCATTAAGCATCCGTCAGGTCCCGCCGGGCGGTGGGACCTGACGGATGGCCTCGCCTTTCCGCACAGCCATTCTGTAAACGTCATGGCCCCGCCGCCGCCAAAGGCAGCGGCGCTACGGCTTGGCCATCCGGGAGCGGCGACCCGCCGCCGCTACGGCTTGGCCACCCGGCTGCGGCGGCTCGCCGCCGCTTCCTTGAGGTAGACGTCTACGAGCATGCCGGGGTAGAGGTGCACGCCCGCGGGCGGCTTGAAGCTGAAAAGAACCGAAAGGTCCCGCACGTCCACCTTTTCGGTTCTCTGGTTGGAGAGTTCGACCTTGGGAATGACATAGGGGGCGATGCGCACAAATTTCAGGGGCACGCTCGTGTCGCTTCCCCGGAGAAACATCCGGGCCTGCATCTGTGAAAGGGGCGGGAGTCTCGGGACGAGAATTTCATCGACAAAACAGCGGACCTGGTAGCCCGGGGCACTGTGGCCCATGACGACGACGGGGTTATAGCCCTGCGTATAGGTTTCATAAATACCCGAAGTGGAGGCGTAACTGCCTTTGGAGGCAAGAAGCGAGTAAACGACCCCGTCGACCGGGGCACGAACGGTGTACCTGGCGAGCAGGGCCTCCCCGGATTCATAGGTCTTTTGCGCCGCCTCGTACTGCTGCTTCTGGTTTGCAATGTCGTAGGACCAGGCGCCCGCCTTTGTCAGTTCGTAATTTTTGTGCTGGACCTCCAGGTTGCTTTGCGCAACGTTTACCGCATTGGTCGCATCGATCAGCTGCTGCCTGCTGATCGATTTGGGGTTGATGGCATCGGATTTTTTGATGATGGCCAGATCGTCCTTTGCGGTCTTGAGGCTTGCGGCGGCAGCGGCCACCTGGGCTTTATTGACCTCGAGGACTTCTTTTCTCGGCTGCGCCCGGAGCTGGTTCAAAAGGGCCAGGGCGGCCTCGGCTGCGGCCTTTTGCTGCGCCACCACGGCCTTTTGGACCGAATCGTCGATTTGAAAAAGCGGCGCGCCTTTTTTCACCCTCTCGCCTTCGGTGACCAGGATATGGGTGATGGTTCCCGAGACTTGGGGATATATGTTGATATTTTCCCCATGAGGCTGAAGGCTTTCAATGATGCCTTCGGCGTAGACGCCCTTGGCATAGGGGTTTTGGGCGGGGCGGAATGCGGGAGGCAGCGGCGGTTTCTGGGCGCCGGAATAATAGGCGCTGACGAGGCCGGCAGCGATGCCGATGACAGCCAGCACGATAAGCAGCTTAGTTCTCAATCTCGCCTCCGCGCATGATTTTCACTATCCTTCCGTCTTCCATCGCGATGATGCGGTCTGCAAACTCGTATATCCGGCTGTCATGGGTGACGATCACGATACAGCGGGTGTCGTCTAAAAATTCGTTTTTCACGAACTCGATAATCCTTTTGCCGGTGGTTCCATCGAGCGAAGCGGTGGGTTCATCGAAGACCAGAAGATCGGGCCCTCCGACAATGGCCCGGGCGATCGCCACGCGCTGCTGCTCGCCTCCGCTCAATTTACCCGGGGGAAGCGCGGCCTTGTTCTTAAGCCCCACCACGTCGAGAAATTTGACTGCTTCCTCCATCGAGCGGTTCCAGTCCTTTTTTTTGAAAATGAGAGGGATGGCCACATTTTCCATCGTGGTGAGTTTGGGAAAGAGGTGATAGTCCTGGAAGACGAAGCCGACCCTGTTCAACCGGAAGTCGGCGATCTCGTCGGGGCTCAACGCCCAGATGTCTTTCCCTTCCACAACGACCCTGCCGGCATCGGGTTTGAGGATTCCGGAGATCATGCTCAAAAGGGTGGTTTTCCCGCTGCCCGACGGCCCCACGATATAGAGCATCTCCCCGAAGCGGGCTTCGAAAGTGATGCCCCGAACGGCCCAGGTCTTTGCCTCTCCCTCCCCGAACCACTTCTCCAGCCCTGTTGCCGTAAGCGCCGCCTCGGTCATGGCTATCCTCTGAATATGTCGAAGGGCTGTACCTTCATGACTTTTCTTACGGCCAAAAGGCTCGAGGTAGCGGCAATGATAATTACCAGCACGAACGCTATCCCGAGGTTCCACAAACCGATATCGGCCGTATAGTTGGGGACGTATCTTTTCCCGAGGGCGATGAGAAGCGCACTCATCCCCACGCCGAGGCCGTAGCCGGTAATCGATGCGAAGGTTGCCTGGTAGAGGATCATGTAGGTCAATTCGGAATTTCTGGCACCGATGGCTTTCAGCGCCCCGAATTTTTCCAGGTTTTCGAGAACGAACGTGTAGAAGGTCTGGCCGGAAACCGACATGCCGACCAGAAATCCTATGAAAGTCATCATGAGTATGTTCGTCCCGATACCGGTTTGGTAGGTGTAATAGTCGGCGATCTTTTTTTCGAATGTATCGCGAGTGAGCGCGAGATATCCGGTCTTTGCAACCGCCTTGAGTATCCGGGGTATGTCCGCCTCGCTTTTGGGCTGCACGAGAATGTAGGCGATGGTGAACCGGGCGTTGGGCAAATAGCTGACCGCGCGGCTGTAAGTGGTGTAGAGGGTGGGAATGCCGAACATGTTGCTCACGGGCACCTTTGCGATGCCCACGATCTTGCCCCGGTGGTCGTTTATCTCGAAAGTCGTCCCGATGGCGGGACTTTCCAGCTTGGCGTAGTCCTCGTCCTTGACGATAAGGAAGGCGTTGGCGTCGAAGATATCGTTGATTTTGCCTTCGATCAGCCGGGGTCTGCCGACGAGGGTGGAATCATCGAGCCCCAGAACGGTCGCCGGCTGCCAGGTGCCGTCTGCAAGCTTTACCAGCCCTATACCCTGGTAGAGCGGCACGGCGTATTGGACGCCGCTTATGCTCTTTACCAGGTCGAGCACGTAGCTGGGCATCGGAATGGTGTTAAGGGGGTTTTTGAGCGAGGGGTCCATGACCCAGATTCTCGCCCCGACGTTAATGACCGTCGAAGACGCCTTGGCGAGAATGCCGGAAAATATCGAGGTGAGCTGTACGACCAGGAACATGGCGAAAGTGATGCCCACGATGAGGCCGGCGAATTTTCCGCGGTCGTTAACGAGGAGCTTGAGGGCGACCCTTAGTATTCCCTTCACTGGACATCTCCCAAGAGAGCGAACGTGGGCGCCGCCCCAACCGGCAAGATCATTTCATTCTCGGCATTTTGGGGCACAAGTCTAGTGAGTTTGGCCCCTGTTCGCAAGCGAATTCATGGCGCGCGGCAGGGCTAGTGCCTGTATTGCAGGGAGAACCGCAGCGGGACGTCTGCGGCCACTTTTGCGGCTTCCTCCATGACGAGGGCGCGCTCCTTTGGCAATCGTACCACCCCGCTCACGCAGACGGCTTTGCCGTCGAATTCTACATCGAGGGTGGGCACAAAAAAAGGGAGTCCGGTGAAAAGGTGCGCCTTTATCTCACAGGCGAGCGAGCGCATACGGAGTTCTTTCATCTCCTCTTCGCCGGCCAGGGAGTCCTTTTCGGAAAGAAGCAGGCAGAGCCGGGCGGAAATCTGCTCGGCAGGGATTCCTGTCGTGTCGAGGGTAAGATCGTAGTCCGCGGGGGCTTTTCCGTTCCTGCCGTAGACGCTTAGAAGAAAGCCTTCCCGTTCCCGTTCGGTATTTTCAATGAGCCGGCGGGCCGAATCCTCGTCAATGTCCTCCCGGCGCGAAACCCGTGCGATTCTTTCCTCAAGGCTTGCAACGACGCGCACGCGCAGGGCGCTCACAACGCCCCGCAGCAGATAATTGCCTCCCCGCCCCATGATGACCACCCTGCCCGAGGCGGCTTCCTTCATTATTTCAGCCTGGACCATGGCGATAAAGCTTAAATAGGTGCGGTCGTATCGTTCCCAGAGCCTGGGGGTGTGCTCATCGAGCCCCTCCGACCACTTCTCCCACCTGCGGCCCGCTTCCCGCACACGTGCGAGTATGCGCTCCCGGTCCAAAAAACCGTACCCGAGGGCCTGCGCCGTAAGGAGCCCGATCCTTCGCCCCTCACTCCCCACATCTCTTGAAATAGTAAGGACAGCCATCGATCACTCCCCGGTTCGATCCTTATGGTCGGTCAGGTCCTCTTCATTTTTGCCGGCGGCCAATGCGCGCCACAGCAGGAGTTTCCCGGCGCCAACGACCGCAAGCGCGCAAAATGCCTCAAAGCCGTAGCGGGCAAGGGCGGGTGGGTGCAGAAAACGCACGACCACCGGATCGGTTGCAATCATCCCGCCGCCGACTTTTCCGAGCAAGGCCGCCCCGATATAGATTATCAACGGATAGCGGTCCATCAGCATCGAAAGCAAACCGCTCGTAAAGATGACGAAAGGAATGGAGGTGCCAAGGCCGAGGGTGAGGAGCAAAAGGTTGCCGTGAGAAGCCCCGGCGATGGCCAGAACGTTATCGAGAGACATCGTGAGATCGGCGACCAGCATGATACGGATCGCCTGAAAAAGGGTGGCGGCCTCCTTGCCCTCTTCTCCCGGAAAGCCCTGGACGAAGAGTTTTCCCGCAATCCACAAAAGGACGATGCCCCCGGCGAGCTTGACAAAAGGGGCGTCGAGGAGCCTTGCGACCGCCAGGGTGAGAACCACCCGCCCCACCACGGCGGCCCCGGCGCCGAGGAGAAAGCCTTTTTTCCTCAGGTGCGGCGGGAGCCACCGGATGGCCATAGCGATCAAAACGGCGTTATCGCCCGAAAGGACCAGGTTGATCGCTATGATGTTCAGCAGGTCCCAGAAAAAGGACCAGTTAGGCGCGAATTCCATCGAACTCGACACTCAAAAAAACCGGCGGCCAGTCGGCGGCCTCCCCTGCAAGGGAAAGTGGGGGAAGGCCGGGAAGAGCCGCAAGGGGGAGTTTTTCCACCACGGTGAGCCGCAGGGCGGCTGTTACGTTTTGAGAGGCTCCACAGCGGTTGCAAAGCCTCTCAAAACAGCTTTGCAGGGAGGCTCGCATCTCTTCGAGCTTTTGAGGTTCGGCTCCCCGCGCGGCGCTTTTTAGGAAATCCCCCAGCCCCTGCCTGCAGGAAGAAAGGAGTTCCAGGGTTTCAGGCCCCTCGGGAAGCGCTTCGGGCAGCCAGGGGACCGGCCCCAGCATAAGGGCGGTCGTGGAAAACGCTTTCCCGCTCTTCTCGCAGGCTGTCCTTATGCTCTCCAGGGATTCCTCGACAACTTCGGGGAAACCGGCGACAAACACCGGGGCGTTTTCGGACCGACGCAGCGAAAAGATGCGCAGCCAGGCCTCGATGCGCTTTGGCAGCATGTAGAGGAGGCTGTTTTCATCGGGAGCAAGGGCTGCTTCCAGGCTGGTTTCCACCGGTTCGGCATCTTCTTCCTCGATCCCCAGAATGTCGCGGAACTCCCGTTCGATGGCGCCCAGGCGATCGTAGCCCTCAGCGAGTTCCAGTTCCTTTTCATCCAGTTCGCGGGCCATTTCCAAAAAAATCGCGGCCCGGACGATCTCCTTTTGTTCGGCGTCCGGCGGGAATTTCCCGCGCAGTTCCTCCTGGATCCGGTAGCGGGGCTCATCGATTTCATCGAGAGCCTGCCTGAGGAAGCCCAGGATGCCCCCGGGGCCGCCGTGCACCTTGGCAAAATCGCGGTATCCCCGGATGCAGGCATCGATGCGGGAGGAAAGCTCGCCTTCGCCAAGAACCGCATACCCGGAGACCTTCTCCTTTGTCCCTTCCGGAACCGGGGCGCGGCTCACGATCTCGAGGATCTCGAGGCGCGGGAGAAAAAGGCAGAGCTTTTGGAGCCTGGTGGAAGAAAGCGTTGTGTGCGGAAAGAGGAAATAATCGATATCGGTCATACTGTTTTTTCCTATGGTTGCAATCAGCCCCAAAAAAGCCCCCTGGCCGGGAAGGCGATGTTTTCCAGTCTGCAGGCGGCTTCGAGAAGTTTACCCATGGCCCTTTCGCCTTCGACCCCGGCTTCGAGGGAAAATTCATTGACGAAGGCATCGATGTGGAGACGAATCACCTCGGGTGACATTTCCTGCGCGTGTTCTTCTATGTAGGCGCGCACCGCCTCGGGGTGCTTTCGGGCAAAGAGGAGGCTTTCCCTGATTTTTTCCTCGACCGTGGCGGTGAGGTCCCGTCCAAGGTCGCGCCGGACGGCGATCGCCCCCAGGGGGAGAGGAAGCGCGGTTTCACTTTCCCACCACCGGCCAAGATCGAGCACCTCGTGGAGTCCGTAGGCCCGATAGGTCCACCTGCCCTCGTGAATTATGACTCCCGCGTCAACCTCGCCTGCGGCGACCGCGGGCATGATGCGGTCGAACTGCATGGGGACCCTTTCCCCCCGGTGCGTGCCTTCGAGCCGCAGGAGGAGATTGGCCGTGGTCAAATCGCCCGGGGTGGCGATTGTCGCCTCCCGCAGTTCTTTTATCCCGACGGACCGCTTCGAGACGACCAGAGGCCCGCACCCTCTTCCCATGGCTCCTCCTGCCCGCAGCAGCCAGTAGTTGTCGAGAATGGACAAGGCGGCGCTCGTAGAAATCTTGGAAATATCGAGGGCCCCCTGTCCCGCGCGCCTGTTCAACTTCTCCACGTCTGCAAGCAGAATATCGAGAGAGAAGGGCAGATCGATTTTCTTTTCCGCCATGGCGCAAAAGATGAACGTGTCATTGGGACAGGGAGAATACCCTAGAGTCAGTGTCTTCACAATTACCCCCAATCACTGTTACGGGTGGAAGCCGCGCTCCCGAGCGGCCAGAAGACGGTTTGCGACCGCAAGGCAGTTCGAGACTGCTGCGGCGAGGTCCCAGTGTGCCTTGTCGCGCTCGCCGGCCACGTTACTCACGCCGCGAAACTCCAAAAACGGGACGTCAAAGAGGAGGCAAGTCTGGGCGATCGCACTCCCCTCCATATTTTCGGCAAGCGCTGCGAAACGATGGAAACGATCGGAAGCCGTTTTCGCATCCCCGGAGACCATACCGACTGTAAGGCTTGGTCCGTAGCGAACCCGGAAGCCGGAAGCGGCCGGGCTGGAGCCTTCCCGTATCGGCATTGCTCCCGAAGGTCCCGGGCCATAGAACCCCTCGGGAAGGATAGAGCGGAGCCTGCCGCGAACGATATATTCGGAGAGAGGGAAAGAGTCGGAGAAGGCAAGACCTTCCTTTACGACAAGCGGGATTCCTATACCGCTTACCGGCATGGGCCCGCCTTCGGTGAGAATTCCTTCATCGGCAAAAAGGCAGCTCGTTGTCACCAGAACGTCTCCCACCTCCAGCCCCGAACCGGGATAGGCGCCCGCGCAGCCGACGTTCCAGACCTCGGCCGGAGCGAAGTTCGAAAGCGCAGCCGCGGCAACCGCGGCCGCATTCACTTTTCCGATCCCGGTCTCACCCACGAGCAGCTTGAGCCCCCCGTGAATGCGAAGCGAAAAAGCGCGCCCCGCAAGACGGAGCCTCTGAGATGTTTTGAGGTCGGCAAGAGGGGAGATTTCCCCCTCCGTCGCCCCGAGGATTATCAGATTGACTTTTTCCATTCGTTTCCCGAATTGTGAGCGGCCAAATGAGTCTTTACCACAGTTGTCTCGAACTCAGCAACCGGACTCACGTTGCGAGGCGAGAGGACGGCTCAGGTATGGCTGCTCCATAGAGCCAACGGCTGAACTGAAAGTCCGCCGTACTCGAAAGAAAAGCTTCGTCAGGCTTTCAGCATCCATGGAAAGGTCGGTTTCGTAGCCCACGATCAGCTCGGAAAGGTCCGGAGAATATCTGCGCACCTGCTCAGCCAGTTCGCGTTTCGCGAGAGGAATTTCGCCGTTCAAGATAAGAATGTATCTTGCGATCTGATAAATCAAAGATCCGATTTTAGCTCTGAGTCGTTCAGTGCTTATGTCTTTCGAAATACGAATGTCTTCGGTTAGATTATAAATTAGCTTGCGCTTTCTCAGGACGGAATGTTTTCCTATATTAACATTCGTGTATTGGTAAAAATCGAATATAAAATTGTTATCATGGATAATCAACCCATGCTTGATGGCCCAAAGTGTGAGCTCGTCCCTCCGGTCGAACGAGGCCAGGAATTCTTCTCTGCCGAAGACCTCCACCTGAGTCTTGCGAATCGCACTGCTGGTTCTGAACTTGAATTTATTTTCCGCGACGACAAGCATATCAATGTCGCTTTGTGAGTGCATAGAGCGTCTTGCGGCTGATCCTATAAGTAGTACTGACAAAACGTGCTTATCCGTATGCATCATAATTTGGTCTGCTAAAAAATATATTTCATGCGCTATTCCATTGGGTAGCTGCTCGACTAGATATGTATCCCTTGCTCTCTTAATATCTTTAACAATCTTACTGGCATAATTGACAGTACAGTTTTTTTTGTTATCAACAGTTATTAATCCGTGCCTTATGATTTCCTGCACATGACCAGGATCGACTCCGGCCTGTGATACATACGAATAGAGTGATTCCTCTTGGACCAGCTCAAGAAGATGATTAGAGAAAAAATCTACAATTATAAAAAGCGTGCTAAAATTCATACATTCATTATTCAAGAGAAAACACCTCTTTAAGCATGCTCTCCATATACTCGTTAATATCTCCAATATCCGGCATGCCACTTATCGTGTAGCCATGATAATCCTTTTCTATTTGTATATCATCCAGAATATCCTTCAATTGAGAGTAGTCCATTTTTAAGACATGCCTATTGAACAAATATCTGAACACATCATCCCTCGATATGTCGGGGTAGGCTTCCACAAAAAAATCCAAGATTTCCTCCAGGATGTCTTGACACCCATAAATGTATCTTGCACACAGATCCGGATCCCCAACGTCATCTTCCGATCCGTAGTCGTATTCAGAATGGGTTGATTCGTCGCAAAACCAGGCTAGCCGCTGTAGCTCCTTGTATGCGCCTTCAAGCCTGGCCGCTTTCTTCTTGGGGAATGTCACGTATGAGTTCCTTTTATGGGGCACACCGCTAAAGTGGCGTCACCCTGAGGTCGGAAATTTGGAACCACCCTGCGATCCTGAAACCTGATTAAAACGGCAAAGCTGAGTAGAGCCAATAGTACGACAATCATTATATAATAGAGCAAAAACTCCCTCCAGTCCAACAGTGCCTTAATCACCCGAATTAGTCTTATCCGGCCTCCCGATGTGAGCCTCATCCGACGAGGACGGTCTCCCGATTTACCAGCAGCCTCACGAGGATGCCTCAGAAACTGTGCAGTATGTGGCGTGCGGCAGGCTGTTGGGTAATAGCCGCTCTTCATTGCCTTCTCAAGTTCCAGCGCCCTGTCTTTAATAACATCATAATATATTTTATTAGTACCTTCGTAGAACAGGATGCCAAGCAGAAATACAAGGCCAAGTGTCGGCATGATATAATCGTTTGTTTTTAGAGAGTAGGCGCTTACCGCAAGCAAAACGGTTGTGGAAATTCCCCTAAGAGTAATTGCACTACTGCCGTAGTTGTCTATCTTCAGCTGAAGCAGGGCGTATTCAATCCTGGCATTGTTCAGCCAAGTGCTTTCGTTTATTCGCTCCGCCTTTTCTTGCGCCTCTGCTCCGCCTTCCATGGGGCACCTTCATCGTCTATATCAACAGATTGGAATTTTTATGGGCGACCGAGAGTTCACGGAAAAATCCCTATTTACTTTAACTTATACGTCACGGGCTACGCAACTGATTTTTGGGCCACGGTCCCGTCATCCATTTAGGCATTCATTGTAATGACACCAAAATCAAAAATCTGTGGACTTTCTCGCTGAAATGGGCCTAACGAGATGGCATGGAACATGAAAAAACACTCAACGCGCTTGGCGCCACTGCATTCCGGCACCCATGGGAAGTGAGCCCCATTACTCGGGAGGAGCGCTGCCTGTGGGATCGACTCATGCGCGAGAACCATTATCTGGACTTTCGCTCCATGGTGGGCGAATCTCTTCGCTACGTCGCCGTCCACCAAGGCCAATGGCTCGCTTTTCTCGGTTGGTCCGCCGCAGCATTCAGCTGTAAGGTCAGGGGCCAGTGGATTGGGTGACTCACCCCGACGATTCGTGCGCCCTATAGGCGACGTAGCGAAACCGCCCGTGTCCTACTTTGCCGATATTGCCCAAGCTTTTGAAACTTGCTAGTATTGGTGACGCTAGGGTGGTACGGGGATCAAAGGGCAAGGAAGAGGCCGTTTGTTCTCTGAAATCAGCGAAGTTTAGGGATTGGCTTTTTAGCTGAGCTCATTCCAGACCAGGAAAACCATGATCTATGGCTTGAAAGCTGGGGATAAAATGAAAGTCGTAATCGCCAAGACAGCGGGTTTTTGCAAAGGAGTGCGGGGGGCGATCGAGGTGACGATGAACGCCATCCAGCAGCGCCAGAAGGGGGAGGACCTCTGCACGTTCGGTCCCCTCATCCACAATTCGCAGGTGCTCTCCATGCTTGCGAAAAAAGGCGTTGCCGACGAAAGCCTGATCGAGCGCTGCGCGGGCAAAAAGGTGGTGATCCGCGCACACGGAATCCCCCCTTACAGCCGCCAGAAGCTCCACGAGCAGGGAGCGATTCTTCTGGACGCCACGTGCAAGCGGGTGGCCAAGGTTCATGCGGCGATAAAACGCCACGCGCGGCACGGCTACAACACGATAATCGTAGGAGATGCGGACCACGCCGAAGTGATCGGGCTTCTGGGCTACACGGAAAACCGGGGCGCGGTGATAAACCGGGCCGAACAGCTCGACGACTTTCCCCCGGAGTGGGAAAAGGTGCTGCTTGTGGCCCAAACCACGCAAAACGAGGAGGTTTTCCGGGAAATCGAGGAAGCCTTTCGCAAAAAATACCCGAACGGGATAGTAAAAAATACGATCTGCGATTCGACGCAGGAACGGCAGGCTGAAGTGCGGCAGATGTGTTCGAAGGTCGAAGCGATGGTGATCGTAGGGGGACATAACAGCGGGAACACCCTGAGACTGGCCGAAGTGGCGCAGGATTGCAGGATACCGACCTTTCACGTGGAAACCCAGGCCGAACTCGACCCCGCCGTAATGAGGCGCTATTCCTGCGTGGGCGTCTCGGCCGGAGCCTCGACCCCCAACTGGATCATCCGCGACATCGTGGATTTTCTCGAGGCCATGGACCCGGTGGTGGGAAGAAAGCTCCGATTGAAACATCTCCTCGACGGGCTTGCCTACGGCAATTTTTTCATCGCCCTGGCCACCGCGCTTCTCGTCCAGATCGCAGCCGCCCTGACCAACCTGGCCGGGCAGGCGAGCTTCAGCATCATGGCCGCCGGATATGCCTTCGCGATGCACTCCCTGAACGTCTACCTGGACCAGGATTCGATCGAACTGAACGATCCGGGCAGGGCCGCTTTTTATTTCAAATGGCGACCGATTTTCATGGGGTCGAGCGCGGTGTGCCTGGGCATAGCCCTGGCCCTGGCCTACCGGATCGGATTTCCCAACTTCCTGGCCATGCTCGCGCTCATCCTGCTGGGCGTTCTTTACGGGGTGAAGCTCTTTTTGCCCTCCGACTGGCAGAGGTTTCCGGCCAAGATAAAGGATATCCCCACCTCCAAGACTTTCCTGGTACCCATGGCCTGGGCAGCCGTCTGTATCCTGCCCTATTTTGCGGACTATCACCCGGCCATGGTGGCCTACGCCGGCTGGATCATTTTTCTTCTCGCCCTGGTGCGAACCACCATGCTCGATCTCCTGGCGGTCCAGGGCGACCGGCTGGTCGGCAAGGAAACGCTGGTCGTGCTCGCCGGGGAAAAGAATACGTTACTGTTTGTAGTCGGAGCACTCGTGCTTCTTGCCGTAGCCGCGCTTTTGGGCCCTTTTGCCGGCATCTCCACCGGATTTTCCTATTTTCTCCTGGTTCCAGCGGTCATGTACGGAATTTTCCTCAAAATAGGCTATGCGCGGAAACTCCGCGAGGACCCCATCTACGAGGTCATGATCGAGATCGTGCCGATCGTTACCGGCCTGTGCGCCTTAGGCTGGAATCTCACACACTGACGGGCGACGGAAGGCAGCGGGTTGTCACTCTTTCACAATCTCACACGGTTTTCCCCCTACGTGGGGAGCGCCATCTTTTTCCTGACCTACATCTTTATCGCACTGGGAGAAAACAGCCCCCGAAAACTCGACCGCCCGACAGCGGCGCTGCTGGGGGCCGTGCTCATGGTCATCTCGGGCACCATCACCAAATCGGAAGCGATGGCCGCCCTGAATATCCCCACCCTCTCGGTCCTGTTCGGCATGATGGTGCTGATTGTCGCCCTCATGCAGAGCGGTTTACCGGTGCAGTCGGGCTACAAGGTGCTGACCCTCTGCCGGAACCCTAAGACGCTCATGGCTGCGGTGGTCTTCGCTTCGGGCTTCGCCTCGGCGATCATGCTAAACGACACGGTCTGCCTTCTTGGAACTCCCCTCCTACTGGAAATAACCGGGCAGGCGGGGATCTCGCCCGTGCCCTTCCTGTTCGCCCTGACGACCAGCGCAAACATCGGCAGTGTCATGACCCTTACCGGAAACCCGCAAAACATCCTGATCGGGCATGCGTCGGGATGGTCATGGTCCGGCTTTGCCCTGCGGATGACCCCGATTGCGCTGGTGTGCCTGGTAGTAAACTGGGGGCTTCTGCTCATCTTTTTCCGAAAACCGCTTGCCGCCGCAAAAGACCATTTCTCCAGGCGCCCAGAAAATACGGGCATAACGGTGAATCACTCCCTGGGGATAAAGAGCGGATATGTATTCCTGGGACTCCTGATCGCGCTGATCTTCGGGGCACCCATGGATGTAAGCGCTCTTAGCGCGGCTGCGATCCTCCTGGTCTGGGCGAACCGACCGCCCTCGGAGATCCTCGACTCGGTCGATTGGCCGCTGCTGCTGTTCTTTGCGGGCCTCTTCGTCGTGGTAGCCGGCTTTGTCAAGGCGGACGGAGCACTCCTTTCCGGGGCGGCGAGCCTTTCCGGGAAGCGCTTTACGCTGGGAAACACATTTATCGTAAGCGGCGTCTCCCTTCTGGGGAGCAATCTGTTTTCGAATGTGCCCTTCGTCCTGATAGCCGGTCATTGGGTAAAAACAATGCAAAACCCGGGATTTTCCTGGCTGCTCCTGTCTCTAACCAGCACGTTTGCAGGAAACCTCACCCTGTTTGGCAGCGTCGCCAACCTCATCGTGGCCCGAACGGCCCAAAAATCGGTGTCTCTTTCGTTTCTCCAATTTTTGAAGGTGGGCCTTCCCGTAACGGTTGTCACCACAACGGTGGGAGTCCTGCTCCTGTATTCGCTGAGACTTCTGGGGGTGGTGCGATAAAAAAAGCATCCCTGCCGGCAGGCGGCAGGGATGCTCGTTAGGATTTACGGGATGGAAACCGCACGCGCCTCAGGCGATGGCGGAAAGCCCGGAGGAAATATAGGCTGCCGGAGGTGCGACCGGTGGATGTGCGGCGTATTCCTTCCCATCCATGAGTTGATTAAGAAAACGGCTGTGGAGGGTGTGGCCGGCTTTGCGGACTTCGAAATTTCCGAGCACCGGGACCCCCGTCAGGGCCAAGTCCCCGATAAAGTCCAGGATCTTGTGGCGCACACATTCGTCCGAATAGCGGAACCCGTGGACGTTTAAAACTTCGTTCTCGTCGAAGACAACGGCGTTTGAAAGTGAACCTCCCCGTATGAGGCCCATTTGCTGGAGCCGCAACACGTCTTTGAGAAAGCCGAAGGTTCGCGCCTTGGCTATTTCTCTACCAAAACTGCCGTTTTTCAACTCCCAGGAATATTCCTGCTTCCCGACCCGCGGATGGGGAAACTCGATTTCGTAGTGCACCTGAAAATGATCGCAGGGAGTCGCAATGATGGACGAATCGCCATCCTTTACCACCACGGGCTCCCGTATGCTCAGGTAACGCCTGGGGCCGTCCTGCTCCACAACGCAAGCCCTTTCGATAAGCTTCACGTAGGGACCCGCGCTGCCGTCGAAAATCGGCGCCTCCGGACCGTTCAACTCCACGAGCACATTGTCCACCCCGCAGCCATACAACGCCGCCATGAGGTGTTCGACGGTGGATACGGCCATACCTGCCGCGCCAATGGTGGTAGCCTGGAATGTATCGATTACGTTGTTATAATGAGCGCAAATAGAGGGACTGCCCGGAAGGTCCGTGCGCCGAAACCGGATCCCGTGATCCGCAGGCGCCGGCTTCAAGACCAGAGAGACCTTGAGCCCCGAATGCAACCCTACTCCACTGCACCATACCGATTGACCGATAGTGTGTTGTTTGAAATGAAGCACGCCCCTTTTTACCTCCCGGCCGGTCGGAAAGCATCTTCCGTGCCATACACCACTTCGATGCCGGAAACCGGATGGAAGGTACTCTTACATCTATCGGCCACAAATAACAAGACCATAATAAGAACTGCAAGTGTGGTGAAAATAATACAGAAAAAGGCGATGTGTATTTTTTTTACAACAGGCGGACGGGCCAGGCCCCCCGGCTGCGGCGCCAGCCGCTTGATTCTTGCCGGGAAATATTTGATACTTGTAAAGTGAGTCCCGATCCATTTTCGCGGACGGGATAGAGCAAATCCTTATCCCTTTCATCCGGAGTGCGCATGAAATTAGACCAGTTTCCCCAGGAAATGCAAGCTGCCGTGATCCCGCAGGTGGGCGGCCGATATCAGTACCGCTGCCTCGGATGCGGCGAGCTCCACTCGATCGAAGAACTTCTCTACACCTGCCCGAAGTGCGATTCGGTCCTGCTCATAGAAGATCTCGAATGGGAGCGCCTGAAAGAGACGCCGGGCAAAAAGTGGCGCAAAATTTTCGATTACAGAAAAATGTCGAACCTGCCGGCTCTTAGCGGGATATATCTTTTTCATGAGCTGATCGGATCGATCCTCGACCTGGAAGACATAGTGTACCTGGGCGAGGGGCGCACCCCGGTGGTAAGGGCCAATGCAACCATGAAAGAATGGGCCGGCATGGAGTTCTACTTCAAAAACGACGGCCAAAACCCGAGTGCATCCTTTAAAGACCGCGGGATGGCGAGCGCCTTCAGCTACCTCAACCATCTCATCAATAAACGCGGCGTGCGGGACGTACTGGCGATCTGCGCCTCGACCGGCGACACATCGGCGGCCGCGGCCCTGTATGCGTCGTATCTGTGCGGAAGTGTCAAGTCGGCCGTTCTTCTTCCCGGCGGCAAAGTCACCCCGCAGCAACTCGGCCAGCCGCTCGGAAGCGGGGCGAGGGTCATCGAGCTGCCGGGGGTCTTCGACGACTGCATGAAGGTCGTCGAGTATCTATCGGAACACTTCTCCGTTGCGCTCATGAATTCCAAAAACGCCTGGCGCATCCTCGGCCAGGAGTCCTACAGCTACGAAATTGCCCAGGCCTTCGACTACGAGGTGGGAGACCTGGCGGTCGTCGCTCCGATCGGAAACGCGGGAAACATAACGGCAATCCTTGCGGGGTTTCTCAAAATGTTGGACCTGGGCATCATAGACTCGCTCCCGGCCGTCATCGGGGTTCAATCGGAGCATGCCAACCCGGTCTACCTCTACTACCTCGAACCGGAAAAAGAGAGGAGGCAGTTTCGCCCGGTGAGCGTGCGTCCAAGCGTCGCACAGGCGGCTATGATCGGAAACCCGGTCTCCATGCCCCGCGTGATCAAACTCGTCGAAGAGTACCGTAAGCTTGCGGGCGAGGAATCCGTTCGAGTCATTCAGGTTTCCGAGCAGGAAATCATGGATTCGATGCTGGTTGCAAACCGCAACGGCCATATCTCCTGCACTCAGGGAGGCGAATGCCTGGCGGGCATCCGGAAGGCTGCCGCCGAAAATAAGGTCGACAAAAACCGTACGGCCATCCTTGATGCGACCGCCCACGCACTAAAATTTGCGGGCTTTCAGGACAAATATTTCCTGGACGCCTTCGAACCGGAATTCGAGATCGCACCGAGAAAGGAGATGCAAAACGCGCCCTTTTCCCTGCAGCTCCCCGATTCGGTCCCAAGCCCTGCGCGTTTCACTCTTGGCCCCGATGAGTTTCGGAAGTTCGTCGAATACTCCGCTTCGGTCATTGCAGACGTACTGGGACTAAAACGCCTGGACGGATAGAGGTCGAAAAATCAAGGTCGAAGCAACGAATCACGCGCGTCTGCTGACTTTCGACCTTGGACCTTTGGACTTTTGACTGCTCTCCGTCAGCACCACCTGTCACGGCTTTTGGGATGCAGGTGCATCTCTTTGGGGGTCGGAACGACCCCCTCTATCACGCAGCGATCGATCAGCTCGCGGGCAGCTGCAGTAAGGGCCTCTTCGGTCCCGGTCCACTTCGAAGAGGCGTTTTCAAGCGTTGGAATTTCCCCTGCGTCCATGAGGGCGCAAAGCAGTATATAGAGCGAGGTCGCCTCGACGCTGATATTGAGATCGAATATGGCGCGGTCCATGTGCATGTTGCCATTCATTTTGTCCACTCCGGTCAAATTTTTTCGGTAATCGAATCGGCCGCGGCAAGCAAAGCGCGGACAAAGACATTGACGAGCGCCCAGATCAGGTCAAGGGAGCTGAGGTGTGCGACAATTGTCTCGTCGAACAAGAGGTGGCAGGAAGGCTCGAATTCCTCGTCGCGCTCCCAGAAGATCAAAAGAAAGGGGATTCGCGGCAAGACCCTGAAGCGGTAGGAAATACCGGCGGTATCAGTCCTTTGACCGCCCAGGGCTTTTGCCGCCGCATCCAGAAGGTCGGGGCGGGCGTCGAAGCGGGCGACGAGCAACTCCATCGGGAGGGCATGCGCGGCGGTAAAAAACAGGCTTCCACCCGGAAGGTCCTTTTCGCTCACCCATTTATCAGCCCGAGGTTTCTTTTGGGCATACAAAAGATAATGCAGGATGGCAAGGCCCAGCTGGAAATCGCTTGAAAAACCCTCCGGGCCGCCTCCCACTTCGATCTTTTCAGTTTCGGGACTGCACTTGATGGAAACGTTCAGTAACGAAAGGGTGTAGAGGTTTTTTTCGGGGTCGAATTCGCAGAGACTCCTCGAAGCCACCTCGCGCGGGTCCGATCCCCTCAGGGCCTCCCACAGTCTGCTTTCGACCTGCATACCCGTGAGCTGCTCGACGACCTGGTCGAGTTTTTGCGCCGAACCTTCCGACACCGGCGGGGGACTTGCCCGCTCGGCTGAGGGCCCCTCGGGACTTTCCGTCAGCTCCGAGATGATTTCACGCGCCAGTGAGGCCGCCTCCTTTGGCACCAGCACACTCCCCCACCCCTTCTGGTGCACGAAGATGTTCGCATAGGCGGTCTCCATGAAGGGCCTGACGATCACGGGTATCCCTTCCTGCTCCAAGGCATCGACGATCACATCGGCCTCGAAGCGGTCCGAGAGGGTATGCACTTTCACATATTCAGTTTCCGACTCGGTCAATCTGCCCCTCCGTATTGTCTGCTCACCCAGTGTCCGGTGTATTGTATTCCCATGCGTTTCAAAACTCAAACGACAAGCAAACGGTTTGTCGGATTGCCCCCGGAGCGTTCTGGCTATACGCTTGATTTGGGTGTATATAGGCGTGCAAAAGCGTCTTTCAACGCCAACTGCGAAAGGAATCCCCATGAATATTCTGGTTACGGGCGGGGCAGGCTACATCGGTTCCCATACATCGAAGCTTTTGAAAAAGGCCGGACACCTCCCGGTGGCGTTCGACAATTTGTCAAACGGCTGGGCCGAATGGGTAAAGTTCGGCCCCTTCGCCTTCGGCGACATTCGCGACGAGGAGGCCCTTTACCGCGCGTTGACCGAGTTTCACATCGAGGCGGTGATCCATTTCGCCGCAAAGGCCTACGTGGAAGAATCCACCCGGCTGCCCGAGCTCTACTTCGATAACAACGTACACGGCACCATATCGCTTCTTAAGGCCATGAAGCGGGCGGGGACCAAAACACTGGTCTTTTCCAGTTCCTGCGCCACGTACGGAAACGCCCGGACCCAGACGATCCGCGAAGACCATCAGCAGGAGCCCACCAACCCCTACGGGCTCTCAAAACTTCTGTGCGAGCAGGTGATTGCGACAAGCGCCCCGGTGATGGGGCTGCGCTACGCCATGCTGCGCTACTTCAACGTCATCGGAAACGATCCCGAAGGGGAGATCTATGAGAGGCACGAACCCGAAACCCACGTTCTGCCAAACCTGATCAAGGCGGCGATGTCCGGGGGCCCCTTTTGCCTTTTTGGGACAAACCACGCCACCCCCGACGGAACGGCGGTGCGCGACTACGTCCACGTCATGGATCTGGGGCTTGCACACATACGCGCGATCGCCGAACTCTCGCAGCGCGAGCGGCTGGTTTCCAACGTGGGGACCGGCTCGGGGGTGTCGGTACGCGAACTCGTCGCCACGGTCGAAAAAGAGCTGGGGGCCCGGGTCCGTGTCGAAGAACATCCGATCCGGCCCGGAGACCCCCCCTGCCTTGTGGCCGATAACGCGCATCTGCGCACCTGGTTTGACCACGAGTTCAAACCTGTCGACCAGGCGGTGCGCGAAATGGCGGCCACACTGCGCAAGTGAGCGCGGTCCATATTTACAGGGCGGACGACCTGGAGCGCCAAAACTGTCGCCTCAAGCAGGATGCAAAGAATGAAAACCGCAGGGCGGTGTCCGCCCTGCACCCGCCATTTGCCGGCGCACGTTCCGTGCGCCGGCCCTACGGCATTCTCAGTTGGTTTCCCATCTTTGGGTCGTAAAATTGTAGAAGCTGGGGGGGCTGGACCATTTGGCATAGTAGAGCCAGGAGTTGTCGCGGGCCCTGAAGACAAACGGGAAAACCGTCTGGCTGGTCCATACGAGGCTGTTCATCTGGGAGTCCCAAAGCCAGATGCTTGTGGGAGAGTTTCCGAAGGGATAGAGCCAGCCGAGTTGCTCATGATAAATCCAGGGCGGGGAGCCGGTATTGAAGTATCCGAACCAGCTGAGCCATTTCCAGCCGTTCCCGTAGTCTGTAGCGCCTTGCCAAAGGCCTCCGAACTTTTGCTGGTAGGCCAGAACGAGGTTGGTGGCATCGATCGAACCAAGCCCGGTCACCTGGTCGTAGCCGGAGGTGCAGGAATAACCCGGCTGGTTGACATTGTTTCCGACAAAGCCGTTGGTCCCCGAGGTAATGTCGTTAAAGACCGTGTTCGTCGCACTGGTTGCGCTATATTGGGTACTGGCGAGCTGATAGAAGACCGAGTTTGCGTTGCCCTGCCACTGCCCCCTCAGGCTTTGTTCGATCAGGGCCATGATGCCCGCAAAGGAGGGCGAGGCGCAGGAGGTGCCGCCAAAGGCATAGAGCCCGTAGGAGCTGGAGGCGCATTGGGAGCTGCCGTCATTGCAGGTGTAGACCAGGTAGCCAACGCCGTTGGCGTCGGCATTGAGCGAAAGATCGGGCACATCGCGGCGGCCGTCGTTGGGAACTCCGGTGCACGCTTGCCAGGAAGGCTTGGCGTAGGTGGTGGACGCCCCTCCTCCCGAGGCCCATTCGTACCAGCCCCCCGAGGTGCTCCAGTCGTTCCAGGCCGCTTCGGGCAGGGCAGGAACGGCGCTAAGGGCCGAAACATCGGTGGTGCTGTTGGCTGTCCCCCAGTATTGGGACGAACTGCTGAGGGAAGTACCTCCCACGGCAATGTCGTAGGGGGTGGAGGCAATGCCGTTTACCGCCCGGGTTGCGGTGGGGTTTCCCCGGGAGTCCACACAATCGTAGGCGCCGTTATCTCCCGAGGCGACAAAGACCGTTATGCCCTCGGCGGCGGCCTGTTCCCACAGGTTTGCATAGAACTGGTTTCCGGAAGCGCCCAGATCCGACTCGCAAAGGTCGTAGCTGAGGCTCATTATGGGGGCGAGGGCGTTATCGACGACGTATTGGGCGGCCGTGTCGATGCCGCCGTCGCTTACCGATGCGCTGACGAAATCTATCGTGGCTGCCGGCGCCACCGCACCTGCCCACTCGACGTCGATATCGCTTTCTTCTTCGTCGCCCTGCCCGCTGTCGACCAGTTTGCCGCTTGTTCCCGCGATGATGACTTTGGGGGCATTGGCCGACAGTCCGAAGGTGCTGCGAAACTTCGCCCACATGGAGGTATCGGCCACAGTCTGACCTACGATGGCGATCGTGATTCCCTGGCCGTTATAGCCCATGTTGTAGACGCCGGTGACATTATAGACGGCGGCGAAATCCCCGGGGGAAAGATAATAGCCCCCGGAAAGATACCCGGAGCCGGAGCCGCCCACGGTATAGCCGGGTTTGGCCGCTCCGCCCACCTTCACACGGCGGGAAGCGGTGTGGGCCGGCCTTCGGGGAAAGGAGCTGAGGGATACCGGCCCGGCCACAAGACTCGCCAGGAAACTCGGGATGGAAGGGTTGGCGGAATTGGCGTGACGCAGATGGCCGTTCACCCGGTAGTCATGCATGTTCGCGTCAAAGGCACGGTTGACATCGGCAGCCGTGCCCGAAAAGTTGATCCTGGTCCCGCTCCTGGAGACAGAATTGATAGTGAAGCCCCGGGAGACGAGCCAATGAGTAACCGTTGCGATCTCTTGTGGGGTCCTTCCAAATTTTTGACCGAACTGCGCGGGAGTAAGCCATTTGTGATAGTTGGCAGAGGAAGGGTCGTGCTGCTCGGAAACCAGTTGGTCCAACTGCGCCTGCTTACGGGTATCCATCTTTAAAAGCAGGATCATCCGGTTCATCACATGGGAGGGGCTGGAGGGCCCGACGTCGAACTCGGCCTTTGCCCTGGGGCTTACGTTTCCATGAAGGACCACCCTGGCGGCGCTGCCGGCGGCAAAAACGTTTGCCGGTCCGGCCGACAGGCTGGCGATTGCGGATGCAGCGAAAGAAATAGCGATAAGAAGTCTTTTTCTCATACCTTTTCGACTCCGTGAGCGAGGCTTGCGAGAGGTCATGTTATTCAGTTATTGGAAATTACTGGGTAACTACCTTTTTAGAGGCATACGATGTTCATCATCTTATCACGCTGATACCCCCAGTCAATTAATCGGTCGCAAAGCCGAAAAGGATAAGAACTAAAATCAGGAAATATCGATTTTAATCGGTTTATTTTCCTGTCCGGCAATCGGCGCCGCTTCGGCTGGTGCATTCCCGGTCGTGAGGAGTTCGGGCCGATGTCTTCCGGGATCGAATCGTTCCTTTTGTCGATGGGTAAGACCTTCATGGCCCATGTCGAGATCGAGAAGCTCGAAAGACTGCCTTCGGGAATCGGAAAAGCCAAGGGGCAGCCCTTCGGCTTTACCAGTATTTTTCGGAGACCGCGGGCGCAGGAAGACGCCGTAGGCGATCAGGCAAACGCCGGCGATGATTATGCACGAAAACAGGATGGTCGGACCCAGCCCTGTCATACCAGACTCCTTGGCAGGATGCCCCACCGGTTGTTCGGATAGATGCGCACCCGAATGACATAATACCCGGGACGCCCCCGTGAGTAACGGGGAGGCTCGAAGGGATACATGGTTTTTAGCTCCAGGAGGGCGCCCCGGCGTGAATCAAGGCCCTTGGAAAAAGTGAAATAGACCCGCCGGCTCACCTGTCCGACCCGCCGCACACTCACGCGTACCCTGTCGCCCAGGTGTACGGAAGCGACATCAAAGGGCCGGTCCCTGGAGGGATCGAACGTAAACCTGATGACGACGGGGTGCATCGAGGAGGGGGCAACCCGCGCGGGGGCCAAGCGTCCGTCCGGACCGGAGGGAAAGACTCCCGGCTTTTGGAGCCGGCTATATCGGGGACTTCGTGCAGCAAGATCGGGTGCTGCGGGATTAAGGGGACTGGAAACCCTGTGCCGCACAGTCCTGCTCGTCAGGGTTTCCTGCCCGGGACGGGCGAGGGGGTGCTTTCCAAGAGGCGGGCGTCGAACCTTCGCCGCCCCGGTCGCGCCTGTAACTGCGGCAGTAGCGCTTTTGGGCGCACTTCCGGTCCCAAGAGGCGGCGCTATCGGGGCAGGCTTTTCCGGCCCCTGGTTCCCCACGCTTTGGGCCGGCGCCCCGCCGGACGCAGACGGCCCGGAGGGCGCGACGGCAGGCAACTGCCTTGCCTGGGGGAAAATCACTCCGCTTTGCTCCAGACCTATGCCTGCAAGCCCTATAACCACAAGCGCCGCCCCAACACCCACAATGACCTTACGATTCACCAACGCACACTCCTTCCCTGAACCGAAAACCCCACCGCACCCGGAAAAACGCCACATCCCGGCGGCCGGGAAACCGTGATGTTACTCCTGCCACAGTATAGACAATTTACGGATGTTAAGACGACTATCGCGGGAATTTAGTTGACAAATGACAGCGTGGAAACCGGGGGAAAATCTATCGGTCCCGATGGGAGGGGACAGCGGCCGAAGAGATCGGGACAAACCGGTTGCAGCACTGGTTGGCGGAAAGGTAGAGGTCCTGCAGCACACATATCCCGTCTTCGCTTCGCACCGAAGCATAGGCGGAACTCAAAACAGTAAGCCCTTTACAGGCGGCCTCCAGATAGTCGGGGGAATTTTGGAAATATTGGCACTCAAGACATTTCGCCATACAAACTCCTTAACTATTTTCCCAAAGCCGCCCAGTAGGGGCCAAACACAAAGTTGGAGAGAAGAAATCCCAGCACCACGTTTACAGCCACCCCGATGGTAAAGGCGCCGAAAGGCTTCCAGCCCGCCGCCTTGAGTTCCCGGAACCGGGTGGTGAGGCCGATGCTGAGAAAGCAGAAGATGAAGGTCCACGATCGTATCGAAACCAGCGGCTGAATCAGATCGGGTTTTACGGTGCTGTTGAATGCCTCTGTGGAAAACCCGGCGGTGACCGAGGTCATGAGGAGGGTAGCGAGAAAAAAGCCGATGACGAATTTGGGAAAGCGCCACCAGACTTCCATAGCGCTCGGCCTCATCCCGCATTCTTCCTTTTCCCATTTCAGGCAGGCGATCATGGCGAACACGAAAGACCAGATGCCTATCCACATATCCCGGCCGATCACCTTCATGAGGGTAAAGCCCTGTATGGCGGCGCTTTCGTTTCCCGCCATCTTTCCATAGGCGCTTGCGGCCGCAAATCCTGCGGCGTCGGCGAACTCCGAGGTGCCGATCCAGGCGCCGGCAACGCCCGCGGCAAGGTGCAGGGCCTTGGAGACAAACGGGAGAACGATTATCATCACCAGCGCCCACACCACCACCAGGGTGACCGAGGTGTAGAGGTCTTCCTTTTTCGCCTTGACCGAACTGGCAATGGCCATGGAGGCTGAGACGCCGCAAACCGAGCCGCCAACGCCGATCACCGAAGCCAATCGTTTATCGAGCCCGAAAAATCGCGTGCCGACGAAATAGATGACCAGACAGGTGGTAACGGAAATGAGGGTGGCCTGCAGCAGGGCGACCGGTCCGGCGGTGAGAATCAGGGTAATCGGAAATGTTGCCCCCAGCAGCACTATACCGGTCTTTATGAAGTATTCCACCCGGAACCCCGCGTCCAGCCATCGGGGCAGGGGAACGACATTTGCCAGAATCAATCCGAAAATGAGGGCCACCAGCGGAGGCTCCAGATTATACCTGGCCGCATTGGCCCAGCCGCTGATCGAAAACATGGCGACCGAAAGAACATATAAGAAAGTGAAGCCGGGGATGAATTGAGAAAGCCTGATTCCCATGATGCTCGTGCTTATCCCGAAAACAACCAGCCAGAATGCGAACTGAAGCAGGTATAGCGTGAGGTTTTGCTCAAAATGGGTCAGCAGCTGACCCGGCGAGGTCCAGTGCACTCCTCCCGGATTGATGAACAAGAGCTTTATGGCATTGCTGTGCATCTGAAAAAAGACAAGGGTGAGGACCATGAGACCGATCCCCAGATAAATCGCCCACCAGTCTTCCTTGAGGTAGAGCTCCCTCCACCCCATCGGGAGGGGCGCACCCTCCCCCTTGGCCTTTACGGACGCTTCCAGCCCGGGATTTGCCTGATTCGCCATACCTTCTCCTTCGACACAATTCTATGGATTCTGCAAACCGATGAATCAACCGGCAGGCCGTGGAAAAGCAACTTCGGTGCCAGGGAATAAAGGCATATTTTCCCGTATATTCGACATGATAGGCTGGGGTGCGCGGAAAGGAGTGTGTCCTGCCGGATTACACTGTCATAGTAGAGTTGCACTTCGATGTCGGGCGGGGATAAACCCCGCCCCTGCGTGAACCATTATTTTCGTTGGATTATTGAACAAAAGGACTGAGAGATATGAAGCGCACACCACCGCCCCTGGATGGGATTATACCCTCCATGGATGACAAACCGGGGGAGGGAAGGAAAGGGCATGGTGCGTCAGAGTCGCAGCCGGCAATAGGCCGGTGTCATTCAGAGCCCCTTGCCATCTTCTTGGCCTTCTTGTCAGCCTTCTTTTCCTTCATGGATTTGGCAGGCTTCTTTTTTTCATCTTTTTTCGCATCCATGTTCTTGCCCATGACTTTACCTCCGTCTTCAGCTCCAGGGTGTCTTCGGGTCCACACTTCCCCGTATCCCAAACTTACGGGCGGTATAAAGTCTATACTCTTCTCCAACCGGTTACAATTGAGAATTATGAATTAAGAATCGGGAATCAGGAATCATAAGGCCCGGAAAGACCGGAACGTCGGAGGCAGTGTCGGTCCACGCGGCACTGCCTGCTTGGCGTCCGATCTAATCAGGAAATTTCAAGACGACTTCCTCCCCCTTGCCGCTTCGCTCCAGCTTTATTTCCAGTTCCACGCTGCCGTCGCGAACGCCGATCACAACGGGCAACTTCCCCTTGTCCTCCTCGATATGGGTAATGTCTCTTACCACATCGAAGACTTTGCGGCCGATGGCTACGGGAGGATCGGGCAGCTGGGTTTTTCTGTACTTCGCGGTTACCGAGACAGCCCCGTCGGAATCACGGCTAAGAGAAATCGATTCAGCGTTTCTGTCAATTCCATGCAAAACGGCCAGGGCAAGCCACTTCAGGGCGCCCTCCTCGGGGTCCTTTTCTTTTACCAGTCCGGCCATTTCAGCGAGCAGGTCCGTGTCGGCGAAACAATCCGCATGTTCCTGCACCTTGACATGCAGCGATCGTTTATCAAGCATTGCAAGTCCCCTCCTTTTCAGAAATACAAAAAGCAATATAACGGCGCCAGGCCGAAGCACCGGCGATGGCGCCCGGGGTTTCGGTCCTGGATCTTCCCGCAAAACGCGGGAGCGCACTTATGCAGTTGCCGGTATCCCATCCGGGATTTCCGGATGGGCACCAGCTAATAATAATTACTTGCTACTCGGGGTCTAGTCAGGAGGTCTGAATTTTTCGAAAATCGGCCATGCGGTCGAAGAAGGCACGGGTTCTGGTGAGCAGGGCGAGCCTGTTTCGCTTTACCGAATCATCGGAGTCCATGACGAGCACCGAATCGAAGAAGGAATCGATCAGGGGTTTCAGCTGCGCCATGGCCTCGAGTGCCCCGGAGAAATCGGAGTTTACGAGCATGTCCGAAGCGGCCTCTTCAGCCTGTATCATTCCGTTAAAGAGTGCCCCTTCGGCGGGGGATTTGAAAAGCGACGGGTCAACGGGGGAAGTCTCGGGCGTCTTGATAATGTTTGCCACACGTTTAAAGGCCGCGGCGAGATCTGCGAAATCGGGCCTCAAGGTAAACCGGGCGAGCGCCCTGGTTCTTTCGACGGCTTCGAGCAGATCGTCGATGCCTGCGGAAAGCGCTGCATCGATCACGTCCGGAGTGAATCCCTCGCCGGAGGAGGCGAGGTAGTTTTGCAGGCGGCCTTCAAAAAATGCCGTAATGTCCCTTTTCACGTTTTCCGCCGGCTGGGTGAGTTTGCCGGAAAGTAGCTCCAGCGCCTTCTCCAGGAGATCTCCCAGGGAAACGCGAAGCGGGGTTTCCAGGACTATGCGAATGATCCCGAGAGTCTGGCGTCTCAGGGCAAACGGATCGGTCGTTCCGGTGGGCAGGAGCCCCACGCCGAAGCAGGCGGCGATGGTGTCGATCTTATCGGCGATGCTCAAAACGGCGCCCTCGATGCGCTGCGGAACGGGCCCCCCGGAACGGTTGGGCAGGTAGTGCTCGTAGATCGCCTCGCAGACCGGTTCGGGTTCCCCCTGAAGCCGAGCGTAGGTCTTGCCCATCAGTCCCTGCAGTTCCGGGAATTCGCCCACAACACCCGAGACAAGGTCGGCCTTGCAGAGCATCGCGGCCCGGCGTATCTCGGCGGAGCGGTCGGGGGCGACACGCCCGGCCAGCAGAAGAGCCAGTTCGGTGAAGCGCTCCATCTTCTCGAAGCTCGTTCCGATTTTGGAATGGAATACCACGCCCTTAAGATGCTCCACCCTGTCGGCAAGCGAAGTTTTCTGGTCCTCGGTGTAGTAGAACCGGGCATCTTCGAGTCTTGCCCGCACCACTCTCGCGTTTCCGGCAGCAACCACGGAAGGGTCGCGCGGGGCGATGTTTGCGATCGTCACAAAATAGGGGAGAAGGGCCCCCGCCGCGTCGGTAACGGCGAAATAGCGCTGGTGCTTCTTGATAACGGTTATCAGCAGTTCGGGCGGAAGCTCGAGGTATTTCTCCTCGAATCGCCCGACAATGGGCTGAGGGAATTCGACCAACTGGGTCACCTCGTCGAGGAGTTCCTCGTCTGCCAGGATCACTCCCCCGACCTCGGCGGCCGCCTTCTGCGACGCCTCCCGGATCATTTCCCGCCTTTCGGCCATATCGAGGATGACGCAGTTTTTCCGGAGGTTTTCCCGATGGCTCTCGAAATCTTTCACCTCGACCCACACCGGACTCATGAACCTGTGCCCCATCGACCTGTTCCCGCTTTTCACCTGGGCATAGGCGCACTCGAGAACATCTGCGCCAAGCATCGCCACGATCCACTGAATCGGCCGGGCAAAGGTCACAGAGTAGGCAGACCAGTGCATCGATTTGGGAAAAGGAATCCTGGCGATAAAATCGGGGAGGACCCTTTCGATGATCTCGCGGGAAGACACACCGGCTTCCTGCTTCATCACGCACAGGTACTCGCCTTTAGGCGTAAGCTTTATCCCCAGGTCGGAAACGCTTACCCCCTGGCCCTTGGCAAACCCCTCGGCGGCCTTGGTCGGGTTTCCCTCCTTATCGTAGGCCGCACTTTTAGGGGGTCCTACGACCTCGATACTCACCGTCTGCTGCGCCTGGGCGACACCGGGAACATTCAGCACAAGCCGCCGGGGCGTTCCGGCAACCACCGGTTGTCCGTGCTCGATGCGGTTTTCCTCCAGGAACTTCGAAACCCATGCCGACATCCATTCCAGGGCAGGCTGGATATAGCCCGCAGGTATCTCTTCGGTCCCGATCTCTATATACAGGGTCTGCGACATCCGTTTCCCTTTCAAAATCGGAAGCGGGAAGCAGGAAGCGGGGAGCGGGAATAAGTTACATCCCGTCTCACGCCTCTGGCTTCCCTCTTCTATTCATTCACCCGCTTATTTCAGGAGCGGGTAGCCCATCTCTTCGCGCTGGGCGCAATAGCCTTGCGCCACGTTGCGCGCCATGTTTCTCACCCTCGCGATATAATTGGTTCTTTCGGTAACGCTGATCGCCCCCCGCGCATCGAGCAGGTTGAAAACATGGGAGCACTTGAGCGTGTAATCGTAGCTGGGCAGAACCAGTCCGCGCTTGCTCATGCGAAGCGATTCGGCCTCGAACATGCCGAAGAGCTTGAGGAGCATGTCCACATCGGCCTCTTCGAAATTATAATGCGACCACTCCACCTCGGACTGGTGGTGCACGTCGCCGTAGGTGACATTGCCGCTCCAGACGAGGTCATAGACCGAGCTGACACCCTGCAGATACATTGCGATTCGCTCGAGACCGTACGTCAGCTCGAGGCTGACGGGGTTAAGCGGTATGCCTCCGACCTGCTGAAAATAGGTAAACTGGGTGATCTCCATGCCGTCGAGCCACACTTCCCAGCCCAGGCCCGAAGCCCCCAACGTGGGGGATTCCCAGTCGTCTTCGACGAATCGGATGTCGTGATCGAGCGGATCGATGCCAAAGCTTTTGAGGCTCTCCAGGTATATCGCCTGGGCGTCGGTGGGAGACGGCTTGAGAATGACCTGGTATTGATAATAATGCTGCAGCCGATTGGGGTTTTCCCCGTACCTTCCGTCGGTGGGACGCCGGGAGGGCTCGACATAGGCGACGCTATACGGCTCGGGCCCCAGCACCCTCAGGAAGGTGGCGGGATTGAACGTACCCGCGCCGACTTCCAGATCGTAGGGCTGCTGGATCAGACATCCCCTGTCCGACCAGAACTTGTTAAGGGAAAGCATGAGTTCCTGGAATGTCATTTTTTCTCCAACTCCGGTGGATTATCCATCAGGTCGACGCGCCTCTTGTGCCTGCCGCCCTCAAAAGGCTCGCTCAACCATTCGCGCACTATCTCCAGGGCCAGATCGACTCCGATAAACCGGGCGCCGAGACACAAGACATTGCTGTCATTGTGGCGGCGGCTCATACGGGCCTCGAAGGTCCCCTGGCCGGTAACCGCCCGCACGCCGGCTACGCGGTTGGCGGCCATCGACATGCCGATCCCGCTGCCGCACACCAGTATGCCCCGATCGGCCTCTCCCTTCGCCACAGCCCCTGCAACCCGAAAAGCGTAGACGGGGTAATCGACCGAGGCCGGACCATCCGTTCCAACATCGACCACCGTGACGTCATCCATCTTGCCAAGAGCCGAGGCCACAACGTTTTTCAACTCGAAACCGGCGTGGTCCGCCCCTACATAGACTCTCATACCCGGCCCCTCATTCCACACAAATAATCAGAAATAGGATCGTCCTCAATATTTTCCAAATCCTCTTTTTGGACTATTTTTCATGCCAAATCAAGCTTTTCCGTTAGCAGGGGAAAATTCGACTCTCTAAACTGGCTTCATGAGGAAACGCCGAGCCCACTGGTAGGGCTTCCGGACTTCAAATTCGGTGGGCGGGCGTGAAGGCGTTTCCGGGCGGGTTCGATTCCCATGCGCTTCCGCAGGCGCTGCTATCGGTAAACGACTTTCCGGTGTCGGATACGAAAGATGGTGACCGTTGCGGCCTCAACCTCCACTTCATATACCACCCGGTATCGCCCAACACGGATACGATAGCTCGACCTCGCACCCTTCAACCTTTTGCACCCTGACGGGAACGGATTCTCCGCCAGAGTTCGAATCGAATCCATGATTCGTGAAAGCTGCGCCTTGTCGATTCCTCTGACATCTTGTCTGATGGATTTTGAGAACAGGACCCTATAAGATGCCATCGGCTTTGAGTTCCCGCTCGAAATCATCAAGGCTCAGCTTTTGTTCGTCCCGTCTTTCGGCGATCACGCCCAGGTCTTGAATGTCTTCGAGAAGGGATTCATATTCGTCGACAGGAAGCACGACGAAGGCTTTTTTTCCGGCCTTGTCCAAAACGTATTGTGGATTCAGGTTTCTTCCGGTCATCGTCCTCTCCGTTTTTGGCATTTCATCGTGCGCGAGTTCTTTCCAGCCTTCCAGCTGAAAACCGTGTCCAGCTTAAATTATATCAACTTACCGCGAGCTGAGCGACAGAATATCTCTCACTATTCCTCCTCGTCGGCACGAGCCCGCGCATGTCGCCAGGCTTGCTCGTGTGCTCCTCGTGATGGCCTAGTACAGAATGGAAAGCGCGCGCTTCCATTCG
Organism: Syntrophobacteraceae bacterium; assembly: GCA_049964955.1. GTDB lineage: Bacteria > Desulfobacterota > Syntrophobacteria > Syntrophobacterales > Syntrophobacteraceae > SbD1. The sequence goes on along the minus strand of JBMFWU010000002.1, from coordinate 23,567 downwards.
CAGACAATACGTCAGAAAACGAGCAGAGGAAGGAGAAGCTCTTGAACCCACCAAACGATATGGTATTGCCAGATAGAATAGAAGACATATTTGAAGTGGAAAGGCGGCTCACCGCAGTTCGGCCTTGTTCACTTCGATTTTTTCTCCGAAAAACCTGCTCCCCAGCTTCTGGAAATTATCGGTGAGGTCGGTGGAATAAAAGGTGCGTTTGCCATTTTGGGCCAGCCGGGTTTCGATTTCGGGGTGGCGGGCGAGGTAATCTTTCAATTTGGCCCCGATGATCCTGGATTCGGAAATTATCTTTACGTTTCTGCCCACGATCTTTCTGATTTTGGCCTCCAGGATGCCGTAGTGGGTGCAGCCCAGGATCAGGGTATCTATCTCTTTTGCCAGAAGAGGCTTGAGATACTTTCGAAGCGCAATCTGCGTCATCTCCGAGTTCTGCTCCCCGGCTTCGACCAGCGGCACGAGGAGCGGGCAGGCCTGTTGGTATATTTTTATGTCGGGAATAATTTTGTTAATTTCTCTTATAAAAGACTTCGACTGCACCGTGCTCGCAGTTGCGATTACGCCGACCCTTTTGCTTTTCGACAGTTCGCAGGCGACTTCGGCCGCCGGAATGAGTACGCCCAGGACTCTTTTGTTTCCATGGTTTTTGGGCAGGTGATCCACCTGGATCCGGTGCAGGGCATCGCTTGAGGCGGTATTGCAGGCGAAGATCAGCAGTTCGCAGTCCTTCTGAAAAAGAAAGTCTACGGCCTCCCTGGAAAATTCGTAGATGATTTTACCCGATCTTGTTCCGTAAGGCGCTCGGGCCGTATCGCCAAGATAGATAAAATCATACTCGGGTAGTTCCCGAACCATTCCCTTCATGATGTCCAGGCCGCCAAACCCCGAATCGAACACGCCAATCGATTTCTGTCTCACTGTCTGAT
>JBMFWU010000002.1:0-22532 GCA_049964955.1 Syntrophobacteraceae bacterium | reverse complement strand
TCTCACTGTCTGATGTTTCTCCCGCAACCGTAAAAATTGCCTTTCAAGCGGGAACAAAATATCCCTTCTTTGTTTCTCGATCAAGGATATCGATGCCACATGAGCCGCGCAGCGGCGTGGGGGTGCAGGGGGCACAAGCCCCCGCGGTCTTCGCTTTTTGCTCTTCGCTCTTTCGCTTTTCGCTTTTCGCTCTTCGACAATTTTTCCTTCCGCTGATTATAGTATTTTTAAATTACCATATTCCCGATTCCCGGAGGATTTGTGCAATGGCTGATGTGGAAAACCTCAAAAAGATAAGCAAACTCATTCGCTGGCATTGTCTTTCGATGACCACGAGGGCGGGGTCGGGGCATCCGACCTCTTCGCTTTCGGCAACCGAACTGATGGCGGGCCTTCTTTTCGGAGGTGCATTCCGATATGACCCGGAAAATCCGGATAATCCCAACAACGACCGAATCATTTTCAGCAAGGGGCATGCCTCACCGCTTTTCTACGCGCTGTGGGCAGTGGCCGGGGCGGTGAGCGAAGAGGAACTCAAGACCTACAGACAGTTTGGAAGCGCTCTGGAGGGGCACCCGACGGCCTCCTTCCGCTACACGGAGGCGGCGACCGGCTCGCTTGGCCAGGGACTTTCGGTCGGGGTGGGAACGGCTCTTAACGCAAAGTATCTCGATAAGCTGCCCTACCGCACGTACGTGCTTTTGGGCGACAGTGAAATGGCCGAAGGCTCGCAGTGGGAATCCCTCGAAATAGCGGCCTGGTACAAGTTGAACAACCTGGTTGGAATAATCGATGTGAACCGGCTCGGTCAGCGCGGCGAAACGATGTACGGCCATGATCTCACGGCTTACGCCCGTAGAGCCGAAGCTTTCGGGTGGCAGCCGATCGTAATCGACGGCCATTCCTACCCGGAGATTCTGGAGGCTTATGAGAGGGCGTCAGGTTCGGAAAAGCCGGTGATGATCGTCGCCAAAACGGTCAAAGGGAAAGGGGTTTCGTTCCTTGAGGATAAAAACGGCTGGCATGGAAAGGCGCTCGATGAGGCAGAGCTGGAGAAGGCCGCACGAGAGCTTGGAGAAATCGACCATTCGGTGCGGGGAAAGATGACTTTACCCGAAAAGATCGAACCGGCATCGATCGAGCCCCGGAAGCCGGAGGAGAGAAGTTATCCGGCAGATAAGCCGCTTGCCACGAGGAAGGCTTACGGGAAGGCTCTTGTACGCATCTACCCGCGATTTCCGAAGATCGTGAGCCTCGATGGCGAGGTGAGTAACTCCACGGGCGCCGAGACATTTAAAGAGGCTTACCCGGACCGTTTTTTCGAGATGTTTATCGCCGAGCAGAACATGGTCGGGGCTGCGATCGGTCTTGCCCGGCGCGGGAAGATCCCCTTCGTTTCGACCTTTGCGGCTTTTTTCAGCCGCGCCTGCGACCAGATTCGGATGAGCCGGTATTCGGAGGCAGACATCAAGTTCGTGGGCTCCCATGCGGGAGTCTCTATCGGCCAGGACGGTCCCTCCCAAATGGGGCTGGAAGATATCGCCCTGTTCCGGAGCATCCTGGACAGCGTCGTACTCTACCCGTGCGATGCGGTTTCCACCGATGCGCTGGTTGAAAAGGCCGCCGGACACGCGGGCATCGTCTATATTCGAACGACCCGGGCGGACACTCCGATTCTCTACGATTCCCGGGAGCGCTTTGAAATAGGCGGAAGCAAGGTCTTGCGCAAAAGCGAGGCGGATGCGGTGACGGTGGCCGCAGCGGGCATTACCCTCCATGAGGCGCTAAAGGCGTACGATGCTTTGAAAAAAGAGGGGATCTCCATCCGCGTGATCGATCTCTACAGTGTCAAGCCCCTGGACGAAGCGACGCTTCTGGAGGCGGCGAGCGCCACCGGGTTTGTGATCACCGTGGAAGATCATTATGCGGCGGGGGGCATCGGGGAAGCGGTACGGTCGGCATTGTGGTCGTCCGGCGTTCCGGTCTATTCGATGGCCGTTGATAAAAAGCCGCAAAGCGGACTTCCCGGGGAGCTGCTCGATTTTGAGGAGATATCGCAGAAGGCGATCGTATCGAAGGTAAAAGAGGTTTTGTGGAACCGAAAGCGTCAGACGCTCCAGGTCTCCGGTTCCCGAAAGATAACGAGGTATGAGCATGAATGAAAATCCTTTACTAAAACTTGCGTCCTGCGGCCAGAGTGTCTGGCTGGACTATATACACCGCAGTCTGATGGAGTCGGGCGGGTTGCAGCGGTTAATGTGGGAAGACGGGCTTCGGGGGATAACGTCCAACCCCAACATTTTCGATGAAGCCATCGAGGGGAGCGATGTCTATGACGATACGATCCGCAGCCTCGCGCGCGAAGGAAAAAGTGCGTCGCAGATCTACGAAGCCCTGGCGACCGAAGATGTGGGAAAGGCCGCAGATATTCTGAAGCCGGTTTTTACCAAATTGCAGGGAAGGGACGGATTCGTAAGCATCGAGGTCGATCCGCACCTGGCACGGGAAACGGAGGCAACTGTTTCGGAGGCGCACCGGTTGTGGAAGACGCTCGACCGGCCAAACGTATTCATCAAGGTTCCCGGAACCATGGAAGGCCTGGAAGCCATTCGGCGACTGATCGGAGAAGGGCTGAACGTAAACGTAACCCTGCTTTTCGGGCTGCCCCGCTACCGGATGGTTGCCGAGGCCTATATTGCAGGGCTCGAAGACCGGGCAGCGAAGGGATTGCCGATCGATAACATCGCTTCGGTTGCGAGTTTTTTCTTGAGCCGCATCGATTCGGTGGTGGATCCGATGCTGGAGAAGATCGGCACGGCCGAGGCGGGCGGGCTTTCGGGGCAGATCGCCGTATCGAGCGCCAGGGTGGCCTACCGGATGTACAAGGAGATTTTCGGAGACGAACGGTTTAGAAGGCTGGCGGCCCTGGGGGCCGGGACCCAGCGGGTCCTGTGGGCGAGCACGGGTACCAAGAACCCCGCCTACTCGGATGTAAAATATGTCGAGGCCTTGATCGGTCCGGAAACCGTAAATACCATGCCGATGCATACGCTCGAAGCCTACCGCGATCACGGCGACCCCATGCCCCGGCTTGAAGAGGACCTTTCGCAGGCCGAAGAAATGCTTCGCCGACTCTCGGCTCTGGGGATCGATCTGGGCGAGGTGACCAGCAGGCTCGAAGAGGAAGGGATAGAGAAGTTCAACAAACCCTTCGAGAGCCTCCTGTCGAACATAGACAGGAAGCGCAAAGATTTTTGCCTGGACAAGGCATGTTGAGGAGGGTCTCGGATGGCGGATGAACAAAAGGGCGGCGCGACAGTATTCGTCATATTCGGGGGGAGCGGCGATCTTGCCTGGCGAAAGCTCATCCCCGCCCTATACGATCTTTTCCTCGACGGAAGACTCCCCGCACGTTTCCACGTGATGGGAACCGGGCGAAGGGAGACGAGCGACGACGCCTACCGGCAGCACTTGAAGGAAGGCGTCGATCAATTTTCGGCCCGCGGCAAGACCGAGGAAAGAAGCTGGAACGATTTTGCCTCCCATGTTTTTTTCCTGCGGATCGACCCCGGCGATTCCGGTTCCTACGCCGATCTGGCAAGGGAACTCTCGGCTTATGACAAGGACCAGCCGGAAAGGGCCGTTCGGATCTTTTACCTGGCCGTTCCTCCCGATATGTTCGAACCGATCGCTGTCGGGCTTGCAGGGGCAGAGCTGAACGGGGATGCGGATCATGCGCGGATCGTTCTCGAAAAGCCCTTCGGCCACGACCTCGATTCGGCGCGAAAACTCGATCGGCTCCTGGCCGAGTATTTCCTCGAATCCCAAATCTACCGGATCGACCACTACCTGGGCAAGGAAACCGTCCAGAACATCCTGGCCTTCCGGTTTGGCAACACGCTCTTCGAACCCCTCTGGAACCGCCGCTACATCGACAACGTGCAGATAACGGTTGCCGAAGACGAGGGGATCGGCCATCGAAGCGGCTATTACGAGAGCGCCGGGGCACTTCGGGACATCATCCAGAACCACCTTTTGCAGGTCCTTTGTCTCATCGCCATGGAACCGCCCATCTCGTTTGGCAGCGATGAAATCCGCCAGAAAAAAGTCGATGTTCTTCGCGCCATTCGTCCCATATCCCCCGGGCAAGTCGGTCAAAACGCGGTCCGGGGCCAGTACGGCGGGGGGTGGGTCCGGGGGGAGCGCGTCGAGGCCTACCACACCGAACCGGGAGTCGCGCCCAATTCAACGACCGAAACTTTCGCTGCCGTACGGTTTTTCGTGGACAACTGGCGCTGGCAGGATGTGCCGTTTTACCTGCGCACGGGTAAGCGGCTTCCTGCAAGGATTTCCGAAGTTTGCATCCACTTTCGGCCCGTACCGCACCAGGCCTTCCCGGGCGCGGCCCTTTCCGACTCACGGCCCAACCGGCTCGTCATGGCCATCCAGCCGGAAGAGGGCATTCTTCTGCGCTTCGAGGTAAAACACCCGGGACCGAGCATGGGCCTCGCGCCGGTCATGATGCAGTTCTACTATCGTGAGGCGTTCCGGAGCCGCTCTCCGGAGGCGTATGAAACGCTTCTTTTGGACGTCGTGCGAGGAGATCCCACGCTTTTCATGCGCTCCGATCAAACGGAGGCGGCCTGGGCGGTGATCGCCCCGATTCTCGACAGGTGGCAGTCGGTGAGGCCCACCGATTTTCCCAACTACCAGGCGGGAAGTTGGGGGCCCGAGGAAGCCGATGAACTCATCGCCCGAGACGGTCGAAGCTGGACCCTGCCCACCTTCCTGCAATGCCGGGAAGACCTCGCCAAATGCCGGGTGGCCAGAGAGCCATTGGATTAGAAAACTGCTTTAAAAAAGGCATCCCGCAGGGCATACATGCGCGGATCGCCTCCGATATTGAGTTGGAGCCTGTTCATGACGTAGGAAAAACAGGTCCGGGTGTCCAGATCCATTTCTACCCAGGAACCGCCAAGCCCTCCCCAGTAGAAAGAGCGGGGGCTGAGAAACAGTCCGTTTCCATTCGCCAGACCGAACCCCAGTCCCCAGCGCATGGGCAGATTCAGCACCAGATCCACGTTGTTTATCTGCTCCTCGATTGCACGGCCGACCGTTGCTTCGGAAAGAAGGCGGCGGCCCCCCAGTTTGCCGCCGCAGGCGAGAAGCGAGCCGACTCTTGCCACCGCCCGGGCGTTTCCGTGTCCGTTGCTCGCGGGGATTTCAGCGGCCCTCCATGCCCGGTCCGAATGGCCGGGAGTAAGGGGCGGATTGAAAAAAGTTCTGCCCGCAATCGTTTCGGGGCCGATTTGCCCCGGCAGCATTTGTGTAAGAGTCGTCATCTGCGCCACACGCCCCTCGTGTTCTTCGGGCAAACCGATATGGAAGTCGGCCCCGAGAGGAACGGCCACTTCCTCGCGGAAAAAGGCGCCAAGGGTCTTGCCGGTGGCCCGCCGCACCAGTTCGCCCAAAAGATATCCGAAGGTCACGGCGTGATATCCGCTCCGGGTTCCGGGCTCCCACCAGGGTTTTTGGCGTGCGAGCGCTCGCACGATTCGCTCCCAGTCATAGAGGGCTTCCAGGGGGAGCGGCTCGGCAAAGCCCGAGAGTCCCGAGCAGTGGCTTAGAAGCCACCGCACGGGTATGACGCCCTTGCCCGCCTGCGAAAATTCCGGCCAATAGCGGGCGACCGGAGCATCGAGGTCGAGCACGCCCCTGTCGACCAGGATCAACACGCAGAGCGCGGTCATCACTTTGGTCGTCGAGTAGACATTGGTAATGGTGTCTTTCTCCCAGGGGAGCGTTCCTGCCTCGTTTGCCCTCCCGCCCCAAAGATCGACGACAAATTCTCCCTCGACAGTTGCGGCAAATGAGGCGCCCACCTCCAGTCCCAGTTCGAAATTTCTTGCAAATCTTTCTGAAACCTGACGAAAACGGCTGTCGCAATATCCATGAATTTCACCGTGTCCGGCCATGTGAATCCTCACCCTCCTGAGACTTTGACTTTGACGCGCTCTTACTATAGAATCCCTGCGATTCATGATTTAAGCACTGTTTTACCTTCCGCCTGCGACGCCTCCCGCGTTTTCAAAGGAGCATCGAAAAATGGAGAGGACCGTACTGCGCCTGCTTGTTGCGGTTGCGGCTTTTTCCCTTGCGTGGGTTTTTCTGCCGGCAAGCAGCCTTTGCCGGGCTCGCGCGATCATTGTGAGACCTCATCCGCATCTCCCGGAGACAGCGGAGTGGGCCCTGCCCGGGCATCTTCGAGCAAAGGGCTACCTGCCGTGCGGCGCCCTCAACCGGGCCGTGCACTACCTGAGAACGCACCGGTCCGAGTTTCCCAACCGGCGTTATTTAACCATTATAGACTACACCGAACCCTCCACGAGCAAAAGGCTCTTTCTCATCGACCTGGATACGGGGACCGTGACGAGGCTTTTAGTATCTCACGGGAAAAACTCGGGCAAGCTCTACGCGACACGATTTTCGAACAGACCCGATTCCTTTGAGTCCCCCCGCGGGTTTTTCCTGACCGGCCCCGAATACTACGGCCCCCATGGCCCGAGCATGGTGCTCTACGGCCTGCAAAAGGGCGTAAACGACAATTCGTTTTCCCGAAAAATCGTGATGCACGGAGCCTATTACGTGAGCCGGGGGGCGATTCGACTAAACCGGCGCCTTCACGGGCTGGCACGCCTCGGGTTGAGCGAGGGGTGCCCGGCAATCCCGATGCGGGAGGCTCAGGTCGTTATAAGCAAGATCAAGGATGGAAGCCTTCTCTACGTCTATGCGGGGAGATAATCTTTGAAAAATGAGCTGACCGGCATACATCGCATTTGACCCGCCCGGGTCGAAGGCGAACTGCACTCAGCGAGTGCCATGACCGCATCTTTTCGCTCAAGGCGTTCGGGGAAACGGGGGCAAACGGCGGCAAGCGCGGCCTTGCGAATCATACTATAATGGATATAATTTTTACGGAACTACAATGGTTCGACTGCCTCCTCCTCCAAACGAGAAGCCCCTGCACTGGGTGGGGTCGTCGAGAAAGGACTTTGGCGCCTTTCCTGGAACAGTCCAAGGCAATATTGGCTATGCGCTCGGAGTGGCACAACTTGGTGGTAAACATCCCAAGGCGAAGCCCTGGAAAGGTTTGGGGCCGGGAGTCTTTGAAATTGTCGAGGACTACGAGGGCAACGCATTTCGGGTAGTCTTCACAGTGCGACCCGCCCAAGCTGTCTATGTGCTGCATGCCTTTCAAAAGAAATCAAAGAGCGGAATCAAAACGCCGAAAAGCGACGTGGATCTGGTCGGAAAGAGACTTCAGTTGGCGATGCGCCATTACGAAGCTCAGTACGGCGTAGAATCCGGCAAGGACAAAACCCATGAATGATGATACGATCACAGAAGGTGTGACGAATATTTTTGCAGATTTGGGATTTACAGACGCCTGCGAACGACAGACCAAAACCAGGCTTGCTTTCGTGCTAAATAGTATCATCAGGCAACGCAGGCTCAAACAAACAGATGTGGCGAAACTGTTATGCGTGCCGCAGCCGAGAATTTCGGACCTGAAGAACTACCGGCTCGACGAGTTTTCGGTTGAACGGCTGCTCGAATTTCTAACAGCGTTTGACCGCGATATTGAAATAATGATCCGTCCCCGAAGTGAGTACGCAAAAGCCGGTCAAATCTTCGTGCATGAAGTACGCTAATAAGTGTAACCCGGGCTTGAGGAAGGACCGGTAGACTTTTGTATACATACTCCTAATGAATACACCTGTTCCCGGAACAGCTGCAGATTGGGGGGAGGATGAAAAGGTCTTTCGGGAGGAAGTTCGAGGTCGGCGCCGCAGACGGAGTGGGTTTGGCGCTGCACTGCATTCCGGCTTCGCCCCCTTCCGCGCTGGAAGTGATCGTCACGCACGGGACCTTCTCCAATGCAAGCCTGTGTTTCGCGTTGGCCCACTACCTGGCCGCGGCCGGTTTTCGCTGCTGGGTGCTGGAATGGCGGGGCCACGGGGAAAGCGCAGCGGCGCCCCGGCAGACGACCTTCGACTCGGTCGCCGGGTTCGATGTTCCGGCAGCCCTCCAGGAAGTGTTCGAACGGGCGGGCCGCCGTCCTGTCTTTTGGATTGGTCACAGCGGCGGTGGACTGATTGCCGCGATGTGGGCTGCGCGGAACCCGGCCCTGGCGCAGACTCGGCTTAGAGGGCTTCTCATGCTTGGCTCGCAGGCCTCCCTGGCCGGCACCCGCCCACAAAACCGCATGGTGATTCGCCTTATAGATTTTCTTATCTCCGCTACCCGATCGGCGCCCGGACATTTTTTGGGAATGGGACCGGAACCGGAAAGCCCCAATCTGATGCGTCAATGGTGCCGCTGGAATTTGGAGGGACGTTTTTGCGGGGAAGACGGCTTCGATTATCAAGCCGGGCTAAGGGAGGTGGGAATTCCAGTGTTTGCGCTTTCAGGGGCCGGAGACACATTTATCGCCCCCTCGATCGGATGCAGGCAACTTGCGCACGCCTTCGGCGGAAAGGATGTTACGTTCCGTAAGTGCGGTATCGCAACAGGTTTTGAAGAAGACTATACACACGAACGGCTCATTCTCTCAAAGCCTGCCAGCCGTGAAATCTGGCCGATGCTGGCATGCTGGATGAAAGAGCGGCTGTGAAGATTGCTTTACCAGGTCCTTCCGCAACAACTCGCCAAGGCAGCTGGCGGTTGACTTCGATACCGCCGGCGAGTACCTTTTCCGGTAGTAAAGATAAGCCCCCTTGTGAGAAGGAGAGGCGATGGAATGGCGCGAAGTAGTCGAGCATCCGAGCTTGAAGGATCTGCCCTTCAAGATCGAAACGAACCGATGGGGTGAAATCGTGATGACTCCGGCCACCGTCAGGCATGGTGAATACCAGGGGCTCATAATTGAATGGCTCGTCAAACTGAAAGGCGGCGGAAGAATTTATGTCGAATCCGGTATCCAGACCTCAGATGGCGTGAGGGTCGCCGACGTTGCCTGGGGGAGTTCCGAGTTCGCCGGGAGAAACGAGGAAGACCTGCCCTGTTTGCCGGAATCCCCTGAAATCGTCGTAGAAGTCAAGTCTCTATCCAACACTCTTGAAGAGATGGAAAGAAAGAAGAGACTATACTTCGAAAAGGGTGCGCAAGAGGTCTGGTTTTGCGATAAACTCGGGGACATGCACTTTTTCAGCGCTTCGGGAAAACTTGCAAAAAGCCGGTTGTTTGCGCGATTTCCCGAACATATCGACAGGGATGTGGCGCCGTGAGCGATCTCGCAAAAAAGCTCGCGCCCTATGAAGATCTCTACGACATCCCCGAAAAGGGGGAGAAAACAAATGCAACTGACGCTTATGGGAATGTCGGGCTGCGGGAAGTCTCACTGGTCCGAGGCGCTCTCTCGGCAAGGATTTCAGCGCTTTTCCTGCGATGAGCTGATCGCCGGGAAACTCTCGGATTGCTTGCAGAAGCCTGGCGGTAAAAAACTGGAGCTGGGCGAGTGGATGGGATTTCCATTCGAGCCGGGCTATGAGGACAGGGAAAAACGTTACCTGACGGCGGAAGAGGAGGTGGTCGGGGAGATCGTCCGGGATTTTGAATCGGGCAAGTTGGATCGCAGCATGGATATAGTGGTCGATTCAACGGGAAGCCTGATTTATCTCGACGTGGATTTACTGGAACGTCTCAAAAGGCATACTGCTTTCGTCTACTTCCATGCCCCGCAATCTCTATGGGATGAGATGCTTCTTTTGTACAGTTCAAATCCACGACCGATATTATGGCACGGAACCTATCAAACCGGAGAAAATGAAACGAATGAAAAGGCTCTGGCAAGATGCTACAAGGATCTTATCATCAGTCGCGACCGGCTTTACAGTCATTATGCAGATATTATGGTGGGCGCAGAGGGATTGAGAGAAGGGAATTTTAACACCTTGGACCTGTTGAAAGAGATACAATCGAAGCTACACCCAATTCAATGAAAAGCTTCGGGCATCTTTTTTGTTCGCGCCTTCGCGGCTTCGCGTGACACATCTCTCCCCGCAGCTATCAGTCTCTTCCGCATCCTGCCACAATCTCGGTCCCCGCTTCCCCGGCGAGGGCTTTTTCGATTGCATCGATCGAGCAGATAATGGCGCGGTTTCCGCCGGATGTAATGAATTGGAGCGCGGCCTCGACTTTGGGCCCCATCGAACCGGGCGGGAAATGCCCCTCGCGCAGGTATCTCTCTGCCTCATCGGCCGTGATCCTTCGCAGGAACATTTCATCGGGAGCGGAGTAGGAAATCGCCACCCCTTCGACATCGGTAGCGATTACGAGCAAGTCCGCACCGACTTCCCCGGCCAGTTTGGCGCTTGCCAGGTCCTTATCGATCACCGCATCCACTCCCTGGAAGGCCCTTCCATGCCGGATGACCGGAATGCCGCCGCCCCCGCACGCAATGACGATAAACCCCATATCGATCAATCGTTTGATCTCCCGCTTTTCGATAATGGTGACCGGCCGCGGAGAGGCGACCACTCGTCGGGGGCCGCGAGAGGTTTGGGCGACGGGGTAGGCGCGCCCGGCGAGAGAATCCTGGTCCAGGACCGGTCCGATGGGCTTGGTGGGCGTAAGGAACCCGGGATCGTTTTCATCGACCAGCACATAGGTGAGCACCGTCACGATAAGTTTCTGGTGCTCCCCTTCAAGCCTTGTCAGTTCGTTATCCAGCGTGGATTCGATCATGTAGCCGATCTGTCCCTGGGTCTGCGCGACAAGGATCTCGAGAGGAAGCCGCGGCGCCACGCTGCAGCATTCCTGCTGGAGAAGAAGAGTGCCCACCTGGGGGCCGTTGCCGTGAGTGATGATGACGCGGAATTCCTTTGAAAGGCGTGCTATCTGGGCCACGGGGACCGTGAGGTTTTCGAACTGCTCCGCCACGGTTCCGCTCTGGCCTTTGCGAATAAGGGCATTGCCGCCAAGCGCCACAAGGAGGATGGGCCGCATCACAGCATCTCAATCATATTGCCGCTCCTGGAAATGACGAAACGCCACAGGCCAGGTTTCAAGACGCTCAAGCCACTCTGCAAAATGAGGGCTTGTTCTCGAATGGGATCGAGGCCGATCTGGAGAATGGCCAGCCCCCCAGTAATGGCTTGGTGTAGTTTGGAACCAAATCCGCGACACGCTTCGAGGGATGCGTATCCTTTGAATCGTTGATTTCCTCGGCCCATTTCTCGCTCGATGTCTTCACAGAGAGCCTTTTCCACGGCAGATGCCTTTTCAGCGCTTAACAAACCGCCGGCCGTTTCCCTTCCGGGCCACGCTTTAGGGCCAACCGCCGGCAAGCCGTAATAATCTACCATTGTGGTCGCCAGACAGCCGGTATCCTCTTTAAGGTGTGTCAAAATATCATGCCGTACAGCGTTCCAGGATCTGATTCCGCCGCGCCGGCGCCGTTGCCGTGCATTACCGAGGAGCCTCGCGCCGATACGGGTATAGCCGAATATGTAGAGGTGCGGTCTGAGGATTTCATTGACGAAGGTCTCCTCGGTCTGCCCCTCGACATGAATCATTAACCTGGCATTCAATGAACTGCTCCGCCAGGCCTTCCACCCAGTTCGTTTTTTTCCCAGAGTTGGCCAAGGCTGTATTCCTCCAGCCATGACTCCAATTTCTCCGACTCAAGACGCCTGAATTTTGTGCTTTCCTCTATGCGGTCAGCCACGAGAACATCCTCCGGACTGAAATTGTCAAGGAGAAGCGAAGACTGTGTGGACAAAATGACTTGGGCCTTCGAGGAAGCGTCCTCGACCATTGATGCCAGAAGGGTGATTGCGTGCGGATGAAGGCCCAGTTCCGGCTCGTCAACAAGGATGACGGAGGGCAAAAAAGCTTCCGGCTGCAGGAACAGCGCTGCAAGGGCGATAAATCGAAGGGTCCCGTCCGACAGATTGGAGGCGTCGAAGTATTGGTCCGAGCCTCTGTGCTTCCAGGCCAACCGTATCATTTCTTCGTTCAGTGGGTCCGGTTTCAGGCGAAAATCCTCAAAAAACGGGGCTGTCATATGCACCGTTCGGCAAATGTTGCGATAATGAGACGGATATTTCTCCTGCAAAAGGTAAAGGAAGGCCGGCAGGTTGGACCCGTCGGGCCTCCAGGGTACGGTACAGGCCGTCGTCTGCTGTAGGTTCCAATATTAATCTGTACTGGTTTGTCTCTTCTGAAAAGGACAAGTGAATTTCGATTCGGCCCGTTACCTTGGACCCGAAGTGAAGCAGCTTCTCTGCGCCGCCCGCCTTCCCGACGTAATCCTGCAAATGCCCCTCGCCAATGGAGTGCAGAAACGAAAAAACTTCGATCAAATTCGATTTCCCCGCCCCATTCGGGCCGATCACCACGTTAATGGGGGTGAGCTTGAGTTTTTCGACCGAAGCCAAGCTCTTGAACCCCTTAATGGTGATGTAATCGAGTTCCGGAGTCATGCGGAAATCTCCCGAAGCCAAAATGCTTTATCGCCTAGCATAACCATGCATGGAAATCGCCATACGTTTCAAGTAACACAGCGGATCGAATGTTTCCACGAATCGTCGAACGCCCCTTGGAGCAGGGCGAGGAATTCGCTTCTGGGGACTTCGCGAGCGCCAAGGCTTTTGAGGTGCGGGGTGGAGGTCTGGCAGTCGATGAATTGAAAACCCCTCCGGGTGAGGTATTCCACCAGATGGACCAGGGCGACCTTGGAGGCGTCGCTCATGGCAGAAAACATCGACTCTCCGAAAAACGCTTTCCCCAGAACCACTCCGTAGAGGCCGCCAACCAGCCTGCCCTCGTGGAACGTTTCCACCGAACGGGCGAATCCCAGCGCATGAAGCCTCTCGTATGCCTCGATCATCTCCCCGGTTATCCAGGTTTCCTCGCGGGTCTTGGCACACTCGCGAATCACCCTGCCAAATGCCCCGTCGATCGTTACGGTAAAGAGCTCTTTTTTCAGGGTGCGCTGGAGGCTGCGGGAAATCTTGAGTTCCCCGGGAAAAAGAACCAGGCGGGGATCCGGAGACCACCACAGGATGGGGTCGGGGTCGGAATACCAGGGGAAGATCCCGTTGGCATAGGCGAGCAAAAGCCGCTCGGGCGAAAGGTCCCCCCCCACGGCGAGAAGCCCCTCGGGGCCGGCGAGCGCCGGGTGCGGAAACACCAGTTCGTCTGAAAGACGGTAAATGGGCATAGGGACAGTCGAAAGTCCAAAAGTCGAAAGTCAAAGGTCCAAGGAGCCTCTTACGACTTTCGACCTTGGACCTTTGGACTTTTGACTCGCTTTTAAGTTGTAACTTCCTGCTCCGCCTTTTCCGCAAGGGCCCGGTCGGGGAACTGAAAGACCAGGTTCTCCGTTTTGAGGTCCCCCGGCTCCTGCGAAGCCACTTCCTCGGGTCTGGCTATCCTCACCCTGCCGCCTTTTACCAGTTTGCCAAAAAGGATCTCATCGGCGAGGATGTCTTTTACCTCGGACTGGATGAACCGGGCGAGCGGCCGGGCTCCGAAATTGGAATCATAGCCAGACTCCGCGAGCCATCTCCTGGCGGCCGGCGTGAGCTCGAAACGGATATTTTTCTCCGCGAGCTGTTCTTCGATTTCGGAGAGAAACTTGTCGACGATCCGCTCCATGATCCCGATGCTCAGGCCGTTAAAGGGAATGATGCCGTCGAGACGGTTGCGGAACTCGGGGCTGAAGAGGTTTTCGACGGCCTTCAGACCCTTGGCGACCCGGGTGTCCTGACGCTCGCCGCCCGCAAACCCGATCAGGGGAGCGTTCATCTCTCTCGCGCCGGCGTTGGAGGTCATGAGCAGGATGACGTTTCGAAAATCGGCTTTTTTGCCGTTATTGTCGGTCAAAGTCGCATGGTCCATCACCTGGAGCAGAATACTGAAAAGGTCCGGGTGCGCCTTTTCGATTTCATCGAGCAAAAGGACCGTGTAGGGCTGCTTGCGAATGGCGTCGGTAAGAAGCCCTCCCTGGTCGAAGCCTATGTAGCCGGGAGGAGCGCCCACGAGCCGGGAGACGGTGTGTTTCTCCATGTACTCGCTCATGTCGAAGCGCAGGAAATGGTTTCCCAGAATGGCGGCGAGCTGCTTTGCGACTTCGGTCTTCCCGACTCCGGTGGGACCTATCAGCAAAAAGGATCCTACCGGCTTTTCGGGGATGCGCAACCCGGCCCGCGACCGCTTGATCGCCCGCACGAGCATCTCGATTGCCTGATCCTGACCGAAGACGGTTCTTTTGAGCTCTTCATCGAGCAACTGGAGTTTCAGCTGATCGGCGGAGGTGACGCTTCGGGCGGGAATCTTGGCGATCCTCGCCACCACGGTCTCTATGTCCCGCACCGCGACGATTCTGCGAACCCTTTTGTCCTTTTTCAGCCGCAGGCTGGCCCCGGTCTCATCGATCACGTCGATCGCTTTGTCGGGCAGGTAGCGGTCGTTGATGTATCTCCCGGCCAATTCGGCGGCGGCTCGAAGCGAGGCTTCCGTATACTTCACCCCGTGGTGGTCTTCATAGTATGGCCGAAGTCCCAGAAGGATCTGGTAGGTCTCCTCGACCGAAGGTTCGCGGATTTCCACTTTTTGAAAACGGCGGCTTAGCGCCCTGTCCTTTTCGAAGTGGTTTTTGTATTCCTCGTAGGTGGTCGAGCCGATGCAGCGCAGGCCGCCGGCCACCAGCACGGGCTTGAGGATATTGGAAGCGTCCATGGAGCCCCCGCTCGTAGCGCCGGCCCCCACCACCGTGTGGATCTCGTCTATAAACAGGATGGCCCCGCGCTTTTTCTTCAACTCCTGGATCACGCCCTTCAACCGCGCTTCGAAGTCGCCCCGAAACTTTGTGCCGGCGAGAAGCGCCCCCATGTCGAGGGCAAAGATTTCGACGTCGAAAAAGGAGGCCGGCACCTGTCGGTTGAAGATATTGAGCGCAAGCCCTTCGGCTATCGCAGTTTTGCCCACCCCGGGGTCGCCGACCAGAATGGGGTTGTTTTTCGAACGTCTCCCCAGGATCTGGAGCGCCCGCAAGATTTCCTCATCGCGCCCTATGAGCGGATCGATAAGACCCTGGCGCGCCTTGTCGATCAGATCGACCGTAAAGCTTTCGAGCGCCCCCGCCTTGCGGTTGGGCTGCTCGCCCGAGCTCTGCTGGTAGTCACCTTCCTCGGGGTCGGACATCTTCGATACGCCGTGGGAAATATAGCTGAGCACATCGAGCCGGGAGACTCCCTGGGATTTTAAAAAATAGACCGCATAGGAGTTTTCCTCGAAAAACATCGCCGCCAGGATGTCGCCCGCGTCCACTTCCTTTTTCTCCGCCCCCTGGACGTGCATGAGTGCCCGCTGCAATACCCGCTGCACCGCCAGTGTCTGGATCGGGTCCTGTTCGACTCCCTCCGGAAGTTTTTCGGAGCGCTCCTCGAAATATTTTTCGAGCCGCTCTTTTAACTTTTCGACATCGGCCCCGCACTGGTAGAGAATTCGTCTGCCCGTCACGTCATGCAGAATGGCGTAGAGGATATGCTCCAGGGTGAAGAATTCATGCCTGCGCTGTTTTGCTTCCTTGATGGCCGCCGCAAATGTGAGTTCGAGTTCTTTATTGATCATATCATGCTTCTTCCATGGTGCACATGAGCGGAAAACCGCTCTTTTTAGCCAGATGACGCACGATTTCCACTTTGGTTTCCGCTACGTCTTCGCTAAAAACCCCGCAGACCCCCGCCCCCTTCTTGTGTACCAGCAGCATAATGCGGGTGGCCTCCGCGGCGCTTTTGTGAAAGACCGTCTGGAGAATCTCAACGACGAACTCCATTGTCGTATAATCGTCGTTGTGCAGCAAAACCTTGAACTGGGGAGGCAGTTCAAGGTCCTCTTCGACCTTTTGTTCCAGCTCCTCCCGATAATCCGGATGATAATCACCCATCCCCGTTTCTCCGCGTTGAAATCAAAGAAAGGAATCTCTTCCGTGTCTTTTCATTTATTATAATATAATGTATCACGTTTCCATCGGACAGTACCGAAAAGTGAGAATCGAACTTCAAAAGGGAGAATCGACTTGGCAGGAAACAGCTTCGGGCGTTTTTTTTCCGTAACGACCTGGGGGGAATCGCACGGCCCGGCACTTGGCGCCATCGTCGAGGGCTGCCCCCCCGCCATCGCGCTTGACGCAGCGGACATTCAGAAAGACCTGGACCGCAGAAGGCCGGGCAAAGCCCTAACATCGCCGCGAGCCGAAACCGACACCGTCGAGATTCTCTCCGGGGTGTTCCAGGGTCTTACGACCGGGACCCCGATAAGCCTGATTATACACAATCGCGACGTGAGAAGCAGCGATTATTCGGAAATTTCCAAACTCTACCGCCCCGGTCACGCCGACAGGACTTACGAGCAGAAATACGGGGTACGGGACTGGCGGGGCGGCGGCAGGAGTTCGGCGAGGGAAACCGCGGCCCGGGTGGCCGCGGGGGCGATCGCCAGAAAGTTTCTGGCCGGGTGCGGTATTGGCGTAAAGGCTTTTACCCTGGCCCTGGCAGGAATTGAATGCACCCGTTTCGATGCGGAGCAGATCGATAAAAACCCGCTCTATTGTCCCGATGCGGAGGCGGCCGAAAAGATGGTGGCCCGCCTGCAGGAGATCCGCCAAAAGGGGGATTCGGCCGGGGGGGTCGTGGAAATCCGCGCCAAAGGCTGCCCGGCAGGACTTGGCGAGCCGGTCTTCGATAAACTCGACGCCCGTCTTGCGGGCGCCCTGATGTCCGTTGGCGCGGTAAAAGGAGTGGAGATTGGCGAAGGGTTCGCCGCCGCAGCCATGCTTGGCAGTGAAAACAATGACCCCGTAACCGCCGAAGGGTATGGTTCCAATCATGCGGGCGGAATCCTCGGGGGCATCTCGACGGGCATGGAGATCATCGCCCGGGCCGCCGTTAAACCCATCCCCTCCATAACCCGGCCGCAAAACACGGTGGACTCCGAGGGCCGGCCCGCGGTCATAACGGTTTCGGGAAGACATGATGTGGCAGCAATCCCTCGAATCGTTCCGGTCCTTGAGGCCATGACCCTGCTCGTTCTGGCCGATTTCATGCTGCATCCCTTCCCCAAGCGGGGGGGACAGTAAAATCCACCGCGGAGGCGCCAAGAGCGCGGAGAAAGATCAGGTTTCCAGTTGGATACTAACTATGAAAAGTGGTAACTCGGGAACTATCCTTTAATCAGGTGGAGCGATTATGGGCGAAGAGTCGTCTTGCGTGCTTTTCAGGCAGGGGGAAAACGTACCCTCCGGGGAGATGAATTTTTGCATCTCTCAACGGGTGCGGGAGAAAAGAAAAAGCTACGAGAGTTACGGCTTCGAGCGTTCCCAGGAAGAGGCCTTTGCAACCTTTTTCGACCTTGCCCAGGAATACACGGCGATTGAAAGCCTCTATCAGATCTGCGCCAGTGTGGCCAAAGAGTTCCTGGACCTGGAAAGCAGGATCTATACGATAGAGCCCAAAAGTTCGCTTCTGGAGTTGGTCTGCACGAGTTCGGAGGGGTTGGTCGCCCCGGAAAAGCGCCGTAGCCACCGGGCGGTTGTCGTCGAAGAACCCTTCGAGGACGAAGAGTCGTGGTTTTTTCCCATCCGCGGTAACCAGGCGCTTGTCGACAGGCTCCCTTTTCTGGGGCAAAGGTCCATTCTGGGCCTCTTCGAAGTCTTTCCCAAAGACGGGATCGATGAGCACAAAAAATTTTTCCTGGAAAAATTCACCAACCGGATTGGCTACAATCTCCACCAGAAGCTTCTGGTTCAGCAAAACCTCGATCACATCCGGTTCATAAACCAACTCGTATCCGACATCGAACACAACGTGATCACGCCCAACATGTATTATAAATTATTCCTCATCCGCCTGAAGAAATTGCTCGGAAACTACCGGGCAATCGAGGAACTGGTCCAAAAGCAGGCCGGGGCGTCTTCGGAGGGCAAGACCTTTGGCGAGGCGGCCCAAAAACTCCAGGAGACAAACCGCGAGCTTCAAAAAGAGATGTCCGCCCTGGGCCAACACTACGAGCACACCAGCCTGTTTCTGGAAACCCTCATGCGAAAGGACCACTTCGAAAAGGGGACCTATGTGCTCAGAAAACAGTCGTGTAATTTCCGCACCGAGATCATCCGGCCTCTTATCGAGCGCTACGGCGCCCACTTCGAAAGAAAGGGCATAGTCCTCGTCGACAGGATGGAAAACGTGCCCGAGGAGCAGGTCACACTGTTTGTCGACAAAGGGCTCATCTCGCAGGTTTTCGATAATTTCTTTTCGAATGCGCTCAAATACGCCGAGCAGGTCGATGAGCAGGACCGGCCCGCCAGGCGCTTTTCCCTGAACCGGGAGATACTTCCGGATGCTTTCGGAGAGGGCAAACCGGGAGTTCGCTTCGACTTTTTCACCACGGGCGCCCCTTTGGCCCCGGAGGAAGCCGCCCGGGTCTTTGAAGAAGGGTTCCGAGCAGGCGCAATCGCCGCCGAGGGCAAGGGACACGGCCTTCATTTTGTAAAAAATGTGGTCGAAATCCATGGCGGAACTGTCGGCTGCGAGCCGCAGGCGAGTGGAAACCTCTTCTATCTCATCCTGCCGTTCCAAAAATAGCGGATACGCACCCCATTTTGACCCTATTGATTTTTTCGATCGTTAGGGTTACCTCTTCGCCCTATGGGGTGATCCCTTACTGCGGGAAGGCGGCGGGGGAGCGCCCGGAATCCTTATGGAGCACAAATTTGCAGTAGCTTAATCGTGTTTGCATTGTTATAATAGTAAAGCCAGTCTTCCCGAAGCAAAATTTTGATTTACATAAACGAGAATCGACCCGATATTCCTATTATGAGAGCAATAACCGGGGAAGATAGAGGCTAAGGAGGAATCTTGATGGCCAGGAAACGTGACGACCGTGGTGGGGAACTCCGATGTTCCTTTTGCGGGAAGAGTCAGGATGAAGTCAAAAAGCTGATTGCCGGACCGACAGTCTATATTTGCGATGAGTGCGTAGAACTTTGCAACGACATCATCGCCGAGGAATATGAAAGGGAGGGGGCGGCCCGCGCCACGCAGATTCCCAAGCCCGCCGGCATCAAACAGATTCTCGACCAGTATGTTATCGGTCAGGAAAGGGCGAAGAAGGTCCTCTCGGTGGCCGTTCACAATCACTACAAGCGCATCGAGCTCAAGATCGACAAAAATGACGTGGAGCTGCAGAAGAGCAATATCCTGATGATCGGCCCCACGGGGTCGGGCAAGACCCTGCTCGCGCAGACCCTGGCCAGGATATTGAACGTGCCCTTTACGATAGCCGATGCTACCACGCTCACCGAAGCGGGCTACGTGGGCGAGGACGTGGAAAATATCCTGGTGAGCCTCATCCAGGCGGCCGACTACGATATCGAGAAAGCCTCCCGGGGAATCGTCTACATTGACGAAATAGACAAGATCGCCAAAAAATCCGACAGCCCCTCGATCACGCGCGATGTTTCGGGAGAAGGGGTGCAGCAGGCGCTTTTGAAAATCCTCGAGGGCACGGTTGCCAATGTTCCCCCCAAGGGCGGCAGGAAGCATCCGCAGCAGGAATTCATAAAGATTGACACAACCAATATTCTTTTCATCTGCGGCGGGGCGTTCAACTATCTGGACAACATCATTCGCGGCAGAATCGGTGTCAAGGGCATGGGATTCGGTGCCGAGATCCGGGGCAAGGAAGAAAAGAGCATCGGCGAGGTGCTGCGGCACGTGCAGCCCGAAGACCTGCTCAAATTCGGTATGATCCCTGAGTTCGTCGGCCGACTGCCGGTTCTGGCGACCCTTAGCGAACTGACCGAAGACGAACTGGTGAGCATTCTCACCGAACCCAAAAACGCCCTGGTCAAGCAGTACAAGAAGCTTTTCGAGTTGGAAAACGTACGGCTGCACTTCAATGAAGGGGTCTTGAAATCGATTTCCAAGGAAGCCATCCGGCGTAAATCCGGCGCCCGGGGCTTGCGCTCCATCATGGAAACGATCATGCTCGACATCATGTACGACCTCCCGTCCCACCCGGAGATCCAGGAGTGCATCATAAACGAGGACGTGCTCACCAAAAGCGCGCAGCCTCTACTCATCTACCGGGGCCAGGACCAGGAGTCGGCGTGAGGGTCCACGACGCATCGCACCCCCGGCTCCGTCGGGGGTATGATTTTACGGGACGAAAGTAACGGAAGACATGTTCAAACTAACGCGTACAAAAGATGGTCAGCAAAATAGCATATTCACCATGCCCCTGTTGCCGTTGCGCGACATCGTGGTGTTTCCCTCGATGGTGGTTCCTCTTTTCGTGGGGCGGGACAAGTCGGTAAATGCCCTGGAAAAAGCCATGGGCGTGGACAAAAAGATCTTTTTGGCCGCCCAGACCAAGGCGAAAACCGATACGCCCGGCGAGGGGGACATCTATCGCATGGGCACGGTAGCCAATATATTGCAGATCCTTCGCCTGCCCGACGGGACTGTCAAGGTGCTCGTCGAGGGCGACTACCGGGCGAGGATCCTGAGCTTTGTCCCGCATCCCGATCATTTCGTGGTCCAACTCGAAGCGATCGAGGAAACAAAGGACCGCTCGGTGGAAGTCGAAGCGCTCATGCGGGGGGTAAAGTCCTCGCTGGAGGCCTATTCGAAGCATAACAAAAAGATCACCCAGGAGATCCTCGATACGGTTGCGACCATCGACGAGGCTTCCCGGCTGGCCGATACCGTTGCCTCCTACATGCCCTTCAAGCTCGATACCAAGCAGAAGCTGCTGGAGACCATCAATATCTCCCAGCGGATCGAAAGGCTTTTCGGCCACATCCGCTCGGAAATCGAGATCATCGAAACCGAGGAGCGCATCAAGGGCCGGGTCAAAAAGCAGATGGAAAAGACCCAGCGCGAGTACTATCTCAACGAGCAGATGCGCGCCATCCAAAAGGAGATGGGAGAAAAGGACGATTTCAAGTCCGAACTCGAAGAGATCGAAAAGCGCATACGAAAAAAGAAGCTTTCCTCGGAGGCCGCGGCCAAGGTGCGCGCCGAGTTCAAAAAGTTGAAACTCATGTCGCCGATGAGCGCCGAGGCGACCGTAGTTCGAAACTACATAGACTGGATTCTGTCGCTTCCCTGGTATGAAAAGACCAGGGACAAGATCGATATAGATGCGGCGACCGGCATCCTGGATGAGGACCACTACGGTCTGGAAAAGCCCAAAGAGAGGATTATAGAGTATCTGGCCGTGCAGGCGCTCGTAAAGAAGATAAAGGGCCCCATCCTTTGCTTCGTCGGCCCTCCGGGTGTGGGCAAGACTTCGCTTGCCCGTTCCATTGCACGCTCGATGAACCGCAACTTCATTCGCCTCTCGCTGGGAGGGGTGCGCGACGAGGCCGAAATCCGCGGCCACAGGCGGACCTACATCGGGGCTCTTCCGGGCAAGATCATCCAGTGTCTGAAGAAGGTAAAGAGCAATAACCCCGTCTTCTGCCTTGATGAAATCGACAAGATGAGCATGGATTTTCGCGGCGATCCTTCGGCCGCACTGCTCGAAGTGCTCGATCCCGAGCAGAATTTCGCCTTCAACGATCACTATCTGGACCTGGACTATGATCTCTCCGAGGTCTTCTTCATTACGACGGCCAACACACTGCACTCCATCCCCGCCCCCCTGCGCGATCGGATGGAGATCATTCAGCTCACCGGCTACACCGAGTATGACAAACTCAATATCGCCCGAAACTATCTCATCAAAAAGCAGTCGCAGGCAAATGGTATAAGCGCCGAAAACATCGACTTTCCCGATGAGGTCCTGCTCTACATAATCCGCCATTACACCAAGGAGGCCGGGGTGCGTAACCTCGAGCGCGAAATCGGCTCGGTATGCCGCAAGGTGGCCAAAGAAGTCGTGCGCAACGGCCCCGCGACCCGGGTGGAGCTTACCGAAGACCACATCCAGGAGTTTCTCGGAATTCCCAAGTTCCATTACGGGCGCGCCGAGGAAAAAGACGAGGTGGGACTGGCGATGGGCCTTGCCTGGACGGAGTTCGGAGGCGATATACTGGGAATCGAAACCGCGACCATGCCCGGGAAGGGAAAGGTGACCATCACCGGAAAGCTGGGCGAGGTAATGCAGGAATCGGCTCAGGCGGCCCTGAGCTACGTGCGCTCTCGCGCCAAGGAACTGGGTCTTGACCCCGATTTTCACCAAACCCTCGATATTCACGTCCATGTCCCGGAGGGGGCCATTCCCAAAGACGGCCCGTCGGCCGGAATCACCATGGCCACCTCGATCGTTTCGGCCCTGAGCAGGATCCCCGTGCGCAGCGACCTGGCGATGACCGGCGAGATCACCTTGCGGGGCCGGGTGTTGCCTATCGGCGGGCTTAAGGAAAAAATCCTGGCCGCACACAGGGCGCTTTTAAAAACCGTGCTCATCCCCAAGGATAACGCCAAGGACTTGAAGGAGATCCCGGAAAAGATCCTGCG
>JBMFWU010000001.1:0-188067 GCA_049964955.1 Syntrophobacteraceae bacterium | reverse complement strand
TAAGAGCAAATCTTTCCCCGAAACCCAATCCTGTAAATCCTGTTCCAGATCCGAAGGTGGAATGAATTGGAACGGTTTGAGCATATCCACGGGATCGGTAGAGAGCAGCCAAAATATTGACTGCGACGATGTCCGGGTATTCAGCTGAAAGAGCGGGGAATTGGCCCAATCGAGTCAGGACAAGAGTGAACAGCCCACAGGCAAACGCCTCACTGAGGCGCGAAATAAGGGGCAGGTTCCCAAGAGTCGGGACCTCACATCGGTTTGTGTCCTGGTCACCGGCGGAATGGCGATCTATCTTTCCCGCAATCTGATATTCAGTCATTTTCAGGCCCTTATCGAATACTTGTGGTCGAGCCACTCCTTTACGCACCCGGGTTTTTTTGCCTCCTCTGCGTTTTTCGTCCACCTTATGCTCTCGCTTCTTGCGATGGTGGCGCCGGTTGTCGTGGCCATCGTTGTCACCTCGGTAATTC
The DNA here is from genome assembly GCA_049964955.1 of Syntrophobacteraceae bacterium. GTDB lineage: Bacteria > Desulfobacterota > Syntrophobacteria > Syntrophobacterales > Syntrophobacteraceae > SbD1. The sequence goes on along the minus strand of JBMFWU010000001.1, from coordinate 187,591 downwards.
TCAATCTCATCCAATTGAGAGGGTTCTTTTTTTCCTTTGAAGCTCTGAAAGTGAGCTTTGGAAATCTCGACCCTCTTGGCGGATTCAAGCGGATGTTTTCGCTGCGGTCGCTGGTCGAACTCGTTAAGTCCATTCTAAAGTCGGCGGTCGTTTTCTATGCGGTCTATTCAGTCTTGTGGCCGGAACGTAACGCTTTGGCCGAATTGACATGGGGGGATACCTCAAGTTTTTTGAGCTTTACGGGCACGCTGGCTCTCAAGCTCCTGTTTCGGGCGGCCGGGTTCATGCTGGTCGTAAGCTTTTTGGATTTTTTCTATCAGAAGTGGCAGCACAAAAAAGACCTCATGATGACAAAGGAGGAGGTCAAGGAAGAGAGCAAGCAAAGCGAGGGAAATCCGCAGGTAAAATCAAAAATCCGCTCTCTTCAGAGGGCGATTGCCAGGCAGCGGATGCTTGGCAAAGTGCCCAAGGCAAGCGTCATAATCACCAACCCCACTCATTTTGCCGTGGCGCTGCGCTACGAACCGGGAATGCAAGCCCCGGTGCTGGTGGCCAAGGGCGTTGACTTCCTGGCGAAAAAGATCATCGCGGCGGGACGCAGGCACGGCGTTACGATCGTGCAAAATCCTCCTTTGGCACGTGCCTTGTATAAACAGGTTAAGCTCGACGAGACTATCCCGGTCGAGTTGTACAGGGCAGTGGCGAAAATTTTGGCGTACATCTATCAGCAAAAACAGCGGAAGTAGAATGGGCAACGAAAAGAACCAGACGATGAGTCTTTTGATGGACCGTGTGAAGATGATCTCGGACGGAGACGCTCTGCTGGGAATCGGAATGGTCGCCATACTGTCCGTCATGCTTTTGCCCCTGCCGAGCAGATTTCTTGACGTGCTGCTGGTGGTAAACGTTTCGGGGGCCTTCGTGATCCTCTTGACCTCCATATACAGCTCGAAGCCGCTCGATTTTGCGATATTTCCCTCGCTGCTTCTTGTCACTACACTTTTTCGCATCTCGCTCGCGGTTGCGGCCACGCGACTCGTCCTGCTGCACGGAGAACAGGGGCCGGAGGCGGCCGGTCTGGTCATCCACGCATTCGGCAAGTTTGTCGTCGGCGGCAATTATGTGGTTGGTTTTGTCATATTCATAATCCTTCTGATTGTAAATTTCATGGTGATCACCAAGGGTACCGAGCGCATTTCGGAGGTTGCCGCCCGATTTACCCTGGATGCCATGCCGGGAAAGCAGATGAGCATCGACGCCGATCTCAACACCGGATTGATCGATGACAAGCAGGCGCGTGCGCGACGCAACCTCATCCGGCAGGAGGCCGATTTTTACGGCACCATGGACGGTGCGAGCAAGTTTGTCCGTGGAGACGCTATCGCGGGGGTCCTCATCGCCATCATCAATGTTATCGGCGGCCTGGCGATAGGAGTTTTGCAAAAGGGCATGCCGATCTCCGAGGCCCTCCATGTCTACACGCTGCTGGCGGTAGGCGATGGGCTTGTCGAACAGATCCCGGCGATCGTGATTTCCACTTCGGCGGGTATCCTGGTGAGCCGCGCCGCCTCGGAAATGGGCATGGGCGAGGCGTTCGGCAGGCAATTCAGCATGCACCCCAAACCTCTGTTCATAACCGGCGGCATGCTGTTTTTCCTGGCCTTCATTCCGGGGTTTCCCGCGATGCCGCTCATTGTGGTGGGATCGGCCCTGCTACTGCTGGGACGCTATGTCACCAGGAAGCGCAAGGCTCAAGCCGACGAACCGGAAGCAGAGGAAGGGGCCGCACAGAAAAAAACGGCGGAAGGCTCCGATCTTCCGCCTTTGCTCGACATATTGGAACTGGAACTGGGCTACGGGCTCATCCCGCTGGTGGACGAATCCCAAAACGGAGACCTGCTCCAGCGCATCAAAGCCATACGCCAGCAACTCGCCCTCGAATACGGAATTTTGATCCCCTCGCTTCACGTACGGGACAACCTCCAGTTGAAACCGGCCGAATACAGGCTGTTGCTGAAAGGCAACCCTGTGGGGAAGGGTGAGATCCTGGTCGGCCACTACCTGGCCCTCAGCACCGGCGAGAGCTCTGTAGAATTAAAGGGTGTTCCGACCAGGGACCCGGCCTTTGACCTTCCGGCGGTGTGGATTCCGGAAAACAGGCGTGAAGAGGCCTCCCGGAGCGGTTACACGGTAATAGATCCTTCCACGGTCGTCGCCACCCATTTGACGGAATTGTTTAAAAAGTACGCCGATCAGATGCTCACCCGCCAGACGGTGCAGCAGCTGCTCGACAATCTTGCGCTCCAGCAGCCGAAACTGGTCGATGAACTGGTGCCCAACGTTCTTTCCCCCGGGGTGATTCAAAAGGTGCTCCAAAACCTCATCCGTGAAGGGGTAACGGTGCGAGACCTTCAGACCATCTGTGAAACGCTTGCCGATTACGGGGCCATGACCAAGGACCCCGAGGTCCTTACCGAATATGTTCGTCAGGCCCTGGCACGGACCATCACGAGGCCCTATGAGACCGAGGACCAGAAGTTTCCCGTGCTTTCCCTCCAACAGGCCCTGGAGGAAAAGCTTACGCGGGGCATCCAGAAAACCGAGCACGGCAGTTTCTTAAGCCTCGATCCCGGGTTCTTGCAGCAGTTTCTCCAGGCCACCAGCGACGAGGTCAAACGCTCCATCAGCCTTGGATATCACCCCGTGCTGCTCTGCTCCCCGGTGATCCGGCGCCACCTGAGGAAGCTGCTCGAAAGATTCCTGCCCGATGTCGCCATTATCAGCCATAGCGAACTGAGCAATTCGCTGGAAATCCGTTCGATCGGCATAATCAGGATGGACCATGCAGGTTAAGAGCTTCACAGCCACTACGATGGAAAAGGCGTTGGCCCGGGTGAAAAAAGAACTGGGGCCCGAGGCCATTATACTCAGCACCCGGAAGGTAGCCGGGGGGCCGGGGGAATCGTGGTTCGAGGTGAGTGCCGCGCGTGAACAGATGTTTTCCCCGCCCGAGGCAAAGCCGGCGGAGGCCGGCGCCTCAGCGGAAATGATCAATGAGCTCCAGGAAATAAAGGGCTTTTTGTCCCTGCTCATCTCTTCGAGAGATCAGCTGACGCAACTGCGTGCCAACCAGCCGCTTGCCGAGTTGTATCATTCGCTTTTGGTGCGAGGCCTTGACGAAAAGCAGCTCTTTATACTTCTTAGCAAGGCCGCGGCCGATCTCAACGGGGAGCCTGCCGACAAGGCGCGCATTTTCAACGCATTCTGCAAACGGCTGGTCCCCAAATTGAGTTGCGCAAGACCTTTCCAGGTGGTTTCCAATGCGAGCGGGCCGGCCGTCTACACCTTCCTGGGACCCACCGGGGTCGGCAAAACCACTACCCTGGCAAAGCTTGCTGCACATTTGAAGATAAAGCGCAAAGTAGAGCTGGCCGTCATATCGCTCGATACCTACCGCATCGGTGCGGTGGAGCAGCTAAAGACCTATGCCCAGATTCTCGAGATCCCCTTCTGCGTGGCTCAAAGCAAGTCGGAGCTAAGGAGCGCGCTCGACGACTTCAGCCATTGCGATGCGGTGATGGTCGACACCACCGGTAGAAACTACCTGCACCGCGACCACGTGCGCCACTTGCACTCACTTTTTGAAAACGCGCGAAAGTTTTCTCATTTTCTCGTCTTGAGCGCTACGGCCAAAGATGAAGATATGCGCCAAACCATAGTGCATTTCAGGGAAATGGACATCAACAGCCTCATTTTCACCAAACTCGACGAGACCGTTCATCACGGATGCATCGTCAACCAGTTGGTCAGATTCAACTACCCGGTTTCCTACCTGGGTACCGGGCAAAGGGTGCCGGAAGATATCGAACCGGCCACGCAGAAACGACTGCTTTCATTCCTGCTCCCTGTCGGGAATCAGGCAGCATAGAGGGGGTAAAAGATGGATCAGGCGGGGGGACTCAGAAAACAGGAACACCGCGAAATGGAGTTCGACGAGGTAATGCCCGTAGCCATTCCGACGCTGCAAAAACCGGTGCGGGTCATAACGGTGAGCAGCGGCAAGGGAGGTGTCGGGAAGAGTAATGTTGTGATCAATCTCTCCCTGGCCATGTGTCGGCAGGGATTGCGGGTGCTCATCCTGGACGGGGACCTGGGGCTCGCCAATATCGACGTGCTTCTCGGGTTGGCTCCCCAGTTCAACATGAGCCACGTGCTGAACGGGCAAAAAAAGCTCGAAGAGGTCCTCATCGATGGTCCGGGTGGAGTGAGAATCATGCCTGCCAGTTCGGGCATCCAGGAACTCACCAGGCTTACCGACGATCAGAAGCTGATGTTTCTGGAGTTGCTCGACGGTTTGGAAACCGATATCGATGTGCTGATCATCGACACGGGGGCCGGCATTTCGGACACGGTGCTCTATTTCAACCTGGCGGCAAACGAAAGAATCATCGTCGTGACCCCGGAGCCGACTTCGCTAACCGATGCGTACGCCCTGATAAAGGTGCTCTACTCCAAACACGGTGAGCGCCACTTCCGAATCCTGGTAAATCTTGCGCCGGGAGAGGCGATGGGGAAAACGATTTTCGCCAAACTGAGCAAGGTCGCCGACCACTTCCTCGATGGACTCTCGCTCGACTACCTGGGGACAATTCCTCACGATACGGCGGTCACCAAATCGGTGCTCCAGCAACGGCCGCTCCTGGAGGCTTTCCCCCGGGCACCGGCCTCGGGGGCTTTTCTACAGGTGGCCGAAACGATCTGCAGGACTCCTCCCAACGTTAATCAGGGAACAATCCAGTTTTTCTGGAAACGTCTCTTAAACGTATAGAAAAAAGGGGTGATCGCTATGCAACAGAGCTCCTGTATGGTCAGGAAAAACCCCTACGGCGGGCAGACAGTCGATTCCTCCCCGACCCAGTCGGCAAGGGACAAGGCCGTGATGGAACATGGCGACCTGGTAAAGTATATCGCCTTCAGACTCATCTCGCGCCTGCCCGACCATATCGCCGTCGAAGATTTGATCAGCGCCGGGGTGCTGGGCCTGATCGACGCCATAGAAAAATACGACTCGGCTCAGGGGATTCCTTTCGAGTATTACGCCAAAATTCGGATAAAAGGGGCCATGCTCGATGAGATCCGCTCGATGGACTGGATACCGAGATCGCTGCGCCAGAAGAGCAGCGTCATAGAGAAGGCGTGCATAAGCCTGGAGCAACGATTTGGTCGCGATCCCTCCGAGGAGGAAATCGCGCTCGAGCTAAACCTCGACATGGATGAGTTCCATAAATTAATGGATGAAATAAAGGGAATCTCGTTTCTGCCCGAAAACATCCATGACATCATCCATGAGAACAGGGAAAACAATTCGCTCTCCTCGGATTCCGAGGAACTCTTCAACGCCACCTACCGGGAAGAAATCCGCCTGCATCTGGCCGAAGCCATTACCGGTCTGGCCCAAAAGGAGCAACTCGTCCTCTCGCTCTATTATTACGAAGAGATGACCATGAAGGAAATAGGAGTGACCCTGGGATACACCGAGTCCAGGATCTCCCAGATACATACCAAGGCAATGGTCAAGCTCCGGGCAAGGCTTTCGAAGAAACTGAAAGCCGACGATCTGCCTGAATTTGTGGAAAATGAATTTCGCTCTCTTCAGTCAGGAAGCGTGCGTGGGCGCTAGTCCGACCGGGAGTGCGGCAGGTAGCGGGCCAGACAGGGAAAACCCGCAAAAAGGGAGCAAAAACCGGATATGCCCGACGAGATGGAATCCGAGCAGAAACTTTTGACCGAGGAACATGAGTCGGAGGTAGAGAAAGGCTCTGAGGGGAAAGGGGAAAAATCCGGGGCAACGTTTCGGGTCCTCCTTCTGATTTGCTCGCTCCTGGTGTTTCTCCTGGTCGCCATGGTCGCCGTGTATTTCGTTAGATCGAGGATGGCCGCAACCTCCTCGCCCGATCTTTCCGCGGTCCCATCGGCCGTCAAAATAGTTCTCCCGGTCCCGAAACCCGACTGCCGGGAGATGCTCGATTTTCTCATAGCCTATAAGGTGCAGGGCCAGGAGGTGATAACCTCTCTGAGAATGGAAGCCGTGTTTGAAAGCTTTCGCCGCTATGCCGATTTCAAAAATGAGCCCGTGGTGTTCCGGCAAACCGTCTATGATTTTTTGCTCCATCAGAACGCCCCCGACAACACGAAAAAATCCTGGCAGGCGGTTTTTGGGCAAAATCTCCTCGATTACCTGCGGGTCAAGTTGCCCGATTGCTGTCCGGATAAAATCCGTCTTACCCAGATTGAAAATCTCTAACGAGGCGTAATGCATGGAGTCTTTGCTAACACTGGTAGAAGCCCGGATTTCCTTCAACTCGATTTTGCAGATCGGAATCGACGTGATTATTCTCGGCCTGCTGGTGGCGATCATGCGGGTTAAACGGCCGGGAACATCGAAGAAGGCAGAAGCGATCGTGGCTTCTTTCGAAAAAATCGTGGAGGAAACCGCAGAGATATCCCGCAAATTTGAAACAAATCTCGAAAAAAGACAGGAGTTGCTCCAGCAACTAACGGCCGGACTCGACGAGCGCATTCAGGAAGGCAACAAACTCTGTGCACGGCTGGAGAAGCTTTCCAGGCTGGAGGTCGAAAAGCCCGCGGCCATGCGTTCCTCTGTTTCCGCGGCCAATGAGCACCTCTCCGTTCAGCAAAAAGTCCTTTCCCTCTCGGATAAAGGGCTAAATGGAGCCGAGATTGCCAAACGGCTCAAAAGACCGGTTGGAGAAATCGAACTGATCCTGAACCTGCGAAAAATTGGCGGCGGCGGCTAGCGGCGCAACCGGGCTGACGGTTGCCTAACGGGTTGTGTCGCACCCGGAAGACGTAGGTTGGGGTGAGCGACAGCGAACCCCAACAAACGGAACCCTTGCAAAGTCGAACGGATTTAGGTTGGGGTTCGCGGGGCTCACCCCAACCTACGGGTTTATCATGGGTCAATGTTGGGGTTCGCGGGGCTCACCCCAACCTACGGGTTTATCATGGGTCAATGTTGGGGTTCGCGGGGCTTACCCCAACCTACGGCGGCAGGATCCGGCAGGTCCTGCCGCCGTTGATGTCTTATCAGTAGGAGCGTCGGCCGCCACCGCCGCCACCACCACCGTGGTGTCCGCCGCCCGAGCCTCCGCGTCTGTCTCTGCCCCCACCTCCATAACCACCTCCGCCCGGTCGTCCGCCACCACCCGGTCGTCCGCCACCACCCGAGCGTCCCCCGCCTCCCGGTCCTCCGCCTCCACGATTCTCCCGCGGCCTTGCTTCGTTTACTGTAAGGTTCGAGCCCCCCACTTCTTTTCCGTTCAATCCCTCTATCGCGGCCTGTGCCTGTTCCTGGCTGGGCATCACGACGAAACCGAAGCCTCGCGATTTTCCGGTGAAGTTGTCCTTGATGATCTTTGCGGAGTCAACTTCGCCAAATGGTTCGAAGGCTTCGCGCAGTTCCTGCTCGGTGGTCCCGGCAGACAGATTCCCAACGTAAATGTTCATCATACCTCGTTTCTCCCAATTAGAGGGATTATGCAGGACCGAATCGAAAAACCATCCCACTTCCAATCTAAACCACGCACCGTAAAATAGTCATTCCCGTAAGACATGGAAAGACTCCCACTCCGCCAACGGCAGGAATTAGTTTGCGGCCCCCCTGAATTAGAAATGGAGGGGAGGCCCTGTCAAAACTCCAGCCGAACCTTCTGTCAGAAAATAAGCATTCAGGATTGCCGCCACCGGCAAATTTTTCCTCAATCCACGGAAGTGAGAGCGTTGAAGTTGGCTTGGGGTCAGCACCCGAACAGGCCGTCTTGCCGGCATCTTCGTTGCATCACGCAAAGAGCAAGAGGAGTCATCCATGAAGCTGGAAAGCTATTTTGCATCGATCGGGTCCCAGGAAGAGCAGACTCAGTTGGATATTATAGCGAACAACATCGCTAATTCCAACTCTCCCGGATACAAAAAAGACACCCTGAGTTTCAACGCTCTTCTGGGGCAGGTTGAAAGCACCGACATGTCCCAGGGGCCCATCCGGCAAACCGGCAACAACCTCGACATCGCTCTTTCGGGCAGCGGTCTTTTGAGTGTGCAAACCGGCAACGGGACCCTCTACACCCGGGCCGGAAACCTGGCGGTAAACAGCTCCAACCAGCTGGTTACCCAGGATGGCTGGCCGGTTCTCGGCAAGGGCGGCGCCCCCGTTACCGTAACCAATGTCGCGGCGCTGCGCATTTCCAAAACCGGTCAGATTATTGACGGAACAAACCCGCCCAACCAGCTCGCACTGGTCACATTTCCGCCCAACAGTCTGAAAAAAGTGCAGGGCGACTTTTTCCAACCCGTAAATTCCAGCACCCAACCCCAGCCGGCAATCGGGTGCACCGTGGAGCAGCAAGCCCTGGAGGGCGCCAATTTGAACCCGGTCCAGGAAATGGCCAAACTGATCGAGGCTACCAGATACTTTGAAACCTATCAGAGAACATTGAAAAGCAGCAATACTCTCGACTCCGAGCTTATAGCCAAAACGAGCGGGTAGGTCTGTAAAGGGTCGCTAACAGGGCCAGGAGGAGCAAACACATGAGATGTCTTTGGACTGCAGCCACAGGTATGGACGCACAGCAGACCAACATGAACGTAATCGCCAACAACCTCGCCAATGCCAATACGACGGGCTTTAAGGCGAGCCGCGCCAATTTCGAGGACCTGATGTACCAGACATTGATCCCCCCGGGGGCAAACAATTCGAACAATGGTCAGGTGCCAACGGGCATTCAGGTCGGGTCCGGGACCACAACCGCCTCGGTGGAAAAGATTTTCAGCCAGGGAAACTTTACCCAAACCGGCAACAATATGGATATGGCAATTCAGGGCAACGGCTTTTTTCAAGTACAGCGCGGCACCCAGCAGGTCTACACCCGCGACGGCAGCTTCACCGTCAATCAGAACGGAAACGTTGTCGATGCCGACGGCTACATGCTGCAGCCCCAGATCACCGTGCCCAAAACGGCCGTAAACATCAGTATCGATCCTTCGGGCGTGATGACCTGCACCGACTCTTCGGGAAACGTGGTGCAGACTTCGAACCTGCAGCTCTATGTTTTCCCGAACCCCGGCGGACTGCAATCCATAGGCGACAACTATTATACGCAGACACCCGCCTCGGGCAATCCGACCTCGGACACCCCGGGCGGGCCGGCGGGCTCGGGCACGATTCTCCAGGGATACCTCGAGGCCTCCAACATCAACGTGGTCAATGAAATGGTGAACATGATCATCAGCCAGCGGGCCTATGAAGCCAACTCCAAAGTCATAAAATCCGCCGATCAAATGATGCAGATGGCCAATAACGTGGTGTCGTAAGGAAAGCGGCAATGAAAGAACGAATGAGGAGGAAGGATATGCGGTCGGTACTTTTTGCACTGCTGGCTGCGGTTTTTTCCCTGGGTTCACTCGTGCCGGCAAAGGCGCAGACGACCGGCACCCTGGCGGCCCCGGAGACAGCCAAGCCCCTTGCCCAAATCCGTATTCTGGGAAACGTCATGGTTCATGACGCCAATGTCTCGCTTCTCCAGATCTGCGATCCGACGACGCTGCCGGCAAAATGGAAATCGATCCTGGGGGCGCAGAACATCGGGGAGGCCCCGCCGGCCGGGTCCGAAAAGTTCGTTGACCCCGCCCAGCTCCGCTCCTATCTCGATACGCTGCTAAATTCCCGCGGGGTGAATCCTTCGGGGGTAAAGCTCGTGATCCCCGCAAAGATCGTCGTGACACGGGAGTCGACCAACGTCTCGCAGCAGTGGATCGAAAACGTGTTCAAAAAATACGTTCTGGAAAACACTCCGTGGAAGCAGAGCGATTTAACCATCCAGAATGTACGCTATTCGGGCATTCCCGTCATTCCGACCGGGACGCTCACCTACACGGTGAGACCCGTCACTTCGGCCCGCAACCTGATAGGAAACGTATCGCTCAGTGTCGATCTCTACGTTGACGGAGAGATGGTGCGCACTTTGGATATCTTGGGGCAGGTCGAGGTATTCAAAAACGTCTATTTCGCCAATCAACCGCTCAAAAGGGACCAAATCATAACCCCTGCGGACCTGGAAGTGCACAGAATGAACATTACCGATTCGGTCGACCGGTATGCGACCGACCCCGGACAGGTGGAAAACCGACGCGTGACCTATGAAGTGGGAGCGCATCAGCCGCTGATGCTCTCCGATCTCAACAAGCCGCTCGTGATCAAGCGGGGGGACCCGGTGAAAATCGTGTTCGAGGCGCCGGGGCTGATGCTCAGCGCAAACGGGCGCGCCAACGCCGATGCGGGAATCGGCGACACCCTGGCGGTAACCAATATCGCTTCGACCAAGACAATATACTGCAAGGTTGTGAACGGTCAAACCGTAGAGGCGGTGCAATGAGTGCAGTTGTTAGTTGTTAGTTGCTGGTTGTTAGTTGCTAGTAATGAGGATCGGAACCAAAATGTCGGAAAATGCAAACAGAACAATAAGGAACTTCTTTTTGGGTAATGCGCGGCGCGGCCTTTTACGCATGGCCGGCGCCGCGATCGTGGTGGTGTTGGTTTCGGGTTGCGCGGGCATGCAGGCTCAAAAGCCGCAGATTCCAGCGTATGCGCCCCCGGCAATCATGTCCACCCCGACACCTCTTCCTGCTGCCGGCCCGCCTCCGGCCTCCCTCGCACCAACCGGCTCCCTGTGGCACCAGGGAGGGGAGTCGCTTTTTTCCGACATCAAGGCTCACCGGGTAGGCGATCTTGTGACCATAACCGTCAGCGAAAACTCCACGGGTTCGAACACGGCGGCGACAACCGCCTCGAGGGCCTCGACATCCCAGGGCAGCATCGGGTTTTCGGGGGTGGGCGTGGGGGCCGCCGGGATAGCAAGTCCCAAGGGCCAGTTCAGCTTCGGCCCCTACAACACTTCATTTAGCAGGAGCTACAAGGGGAGCGGCTCGACCAGTCGGACGGACACGGTGAGCGCCTACATGACGGCAACGGTTGTGGCTGTCTTGCCAAATGGCAATCTGGTCATTCGAGGCACACGCTGGACGAAGGTAAATGACGAGCTTCAGCAGATCGTTCTGGAAGGGGTGGTGCGTCCGGTGGATGTAAGCGACAACAATACGGTCCTTTCCCAGGACGTGGCCGATGCCAAGATTTTCATGCTCGGAAAAGGCCCGGTATCTCATTATCAGAAACCGGGATGGCTTGAACAAATCTGGGATGTTATTTCACCTTTCTGAGCGCAGCGAGGGCAGAATGGCAAAAAGTCGACGCAGTACGGCCGCAGTGACATGCCTGATTTTGACGCTGCTGGTTTTATCGGGAACAGCCCGGGCGGCGAGGATAAAAGATATTGCCTATTTTATGGGCGACCGGTCCAACGACCTCATCGGCTACGGCTTGGTCGTGGGCCTGAAAAACACGGGCGATGACACCAGCACGCCCTTTACCACCGCCACCCTGGCCAATCTGCTCAATAACATGGGCGTGCAGATAGACCCGACCAAAACGACGCTGAAAAATGTGGCGGCGGTAATGGTCACGGGGAGACTGCCGGCTTTTTCCAGGCCGGGTTCGAGAATAGACGTAATAGCCTCCTCAATCGGCGATGCGACGAGCCTTGGGGGCGGCACACTTCTCATGACGCCCCTTAAGGGCCCGGACGGAAAAGTGTACGCGATCGCCCAGGGGCCGGTCTCCATCGGGGGCTTTTCGGCGGCCGGTTCCAGCGGGAGCAGCGTGCAGCAAAATCATCCCACCGTCGGACTGATAAGCGGCGGAGCGACAGTGGAAAAGACAGTCCCGGTCAACTACGCCGGTTTGCAAACGCTGGATTTGGCGCTTACGAACCCCGATTTTACAACCGCGGCCAGAACGGCGGCGGCGATCTTGCGCGCGCTCCCCGATACGGAGGCACGCGCGGTCGACGCCGGGACGATCCGGCTCAACGTTCCCTCTTCCTACGAACATGATACGGCGGACCTTATCGCCAAAGTGGAAGCCCTCGACGTTACTCCGGATGTGGTCGCCAAGGTCGTAATCGATGAAAGGACCGGCACGATCGTAATGGGGGAAAACGTGCGGATAGCCCCGTGCGCGGTGGCACACGGGAGCCTTACGGTCCAGATTACGGAAAAGCCGACCGTTTCCCAACCGCTTCCGTTGAGCCAGGGCACCACCCAGGTTGTGCCGCGAAGCGGCGTTAAGGTGCAGGAAAAGAAAGCGCACCTGGCCGTTGTGGGAGGAGGCGTGACGATCGGTCAGGTGGTCGCCGGCCTCAACGCCATCGGGGCAACGCCTCTCGATCTCATAAATATCCTCGAAGCAATCAAGGCTGCGGGGGCGATGAGTGCGAAATTACAAATAATCTAGCCAAGGGGGCTGTGATGGAAACCAGGCTGAACGCGGCGGCCCTTTCGGCCGATGCTTCCCGGGAAACGCAAGCGCGGGAAAAAAAGCTTCTCAACAGTTGCCAGCAGTTCGCATCCATATATGTTTCCTACATGATGAAAACCATGCGTGAGGGATCTGCGGGCGGCGACGAGCAGGGATTTGCGAGCGGAGTCTATCAGGATATGTTTTCCGACCAGGTGGCGAAAGTGGTTGCCCGCTCCAACTCCCTGGGGCTTGGCAAAATGCTCTACACTCAGTTGGAACGGTCGCTGGAAACAAAATCGCACCCCGCCGCGGCAGCGGGGGTGCCCAAAAAGGGTTGAGCGCAATTTTTTCTAATCCAACTCGGCAATTCCGCCGAATAATAAGTTCGGAGGGTTTTCCCCGAGCTTGCACTCTCACCATAGGAGTTGAGTGATATGAATCCGGGCAACCAACCACTCGAAGCTTTTTCTCCCTCCGGTGAACCGCTTTGTCAGAAACGATGCGCCGATACGGATTTTTTCGGTACGGCCGTCGAACTGCTTAAGGCCCTTAAGGCGGAGGAACAAATCCTCCGGAAATTTTCCGGTGCCGAACTGCTCGCGCTCCTTCCCAAAAAAGAGTACCTGGTGAATGAATTGGGGTGGAAATTGAAAGCGGCCAGAAATGAGAGCGAGAATTCCTTTGAGGCCTCGGAATCCCTCAAGGCGATTCTTGCCGAAATCTGCAGGCTCAACACTGCCAACGGGATCTTTATCGAAAAATCACTGTCGTACTGGGGGGACCTTCAATCCATCCTTTCGCCCCCGGGCTACGGTCCGAACGCTCGAAAAGGGGGGTGTCCGGTTCGCGCCCCCAATGGAATTACGTTTCAACAGAAGGTTTGAAAGATGGCGGGCCTGAATGTTACGCTCAATATCGCCGCACAGACTCTGATGAACACGCAGACGGAACTCTCGACGGCTTCCAACAATATCTCCAACGCCAACACGACGGGGTACGCGGTCGAGACCGCGGTGCAGACCCAAAACCCCTCGACCCAGATGGTCTACGGCTACCTGGGCGCCGGGGCTTCGGTCACTTCCATTTCGCAGGCGCGTGACAACTTTCTTGAGCAGCAGCTCATGAACGCCGCTTCCTCCGATTCTCAATTTACGAGCCAGGCCTCGGAGCTTTCCACTATCCAGTCGGTCGCTTCGGATTCGGGCAGCACCGGAATTTCCCAGGCGCTGGGGAATTTTTTCGATGCCTGGAGCACTCTTTCCCAAAACCCGACGGGGGTCGCCGAGCAAAGCGCTGTCTACTCCGCGGGGCAAAACCTGGCAAGCGCCATACAGACCACATACAACCAGCTCGACAATATCAACGGCCAACTTACCACACAGATCAGCGATACGGCCACCCAGGCCAATACGCTCCTCACCCAGATAGCCCAGCTGAACACCGGCATCGCCCGGGGGGGCACTACACCAACCTCTCAGCCAAACGATCTGATAAATCAGCAATACGCTGCCATCGACAGCCTCTCGAAGCTCATCCCCGTAACCTTCTCCAAACAGTCGGACGGGACGTTTACGGTCACGGCTACGGTTAACGGCAGTTCTCAGGACCTGGTTACCGCCGAAACGGTAAATTACTCCGTCAACCCCACGGATTCGGTCGGCGGGGGGCAGCTTGGAGGCCTCCAGGACGCGCAAACGCAGCTGAGCGGCTACATGGGCCAACTCGATAACTTTGCCGAAGGCGTCATTAATAACTTCAAGACTTCTTTCGGACCGCAGGCTGTATTCCAAGGAACAGACGCCACTTCAATCGCCGCCAATACCAATTACTTGAGCACATTGCCTATAGATGCTGCCCAAATGGCCACCGATGCGAATACTATGTCCAGCCTGCAGGATCAGTCGTTGACTTTTTCCGATGGGACCAATTCGACACTGCAGGGATATCTTGGCACCATTCAAAGCAGTATAGGCACAGACGCGCAGACGGCAAACACCAACCAGAGCTACTACGATTCCCTCAAATCCGAGCTGCAAAACCAGCAGCAATCGGTTTCCGGGGTTTCCATGGATGAGGAAATGGTCCATGTCATCCAATTTCAACAAATCTACCAGGCGGCGGCCAAGGTCGTGACAACGACTGCGACCCTTATGAACACTGCCATCAATATGGTGCAGTAAGCGGAGAAGATCCATGCGCATCACGTTCGGCATGCAGACCAGTGAGACCCTGATCAACCTGAATAACCAGCAGGAAACGATCACCGATCTTTCGCAGGAAATCTCTTCCGGAAAACAGCTCCAGTCTCCCTCCGACAACCCCGAATCCTGGGCGCAGGCAATGAACGCCAACCAGACCGTGCGCGAATACAACTCATTTATCAGCAACGTCAATTTCGCAACCGGATGGGGGCAGGAAACGGAGTCGGCGCTCAGCACGCTCACGGGCCTGCTCAGCCAGGCAAAGCAGGTTGGCATCGAAGCCAACAGCGCCTCCGGGGCCTACAGCAATTCGGCCCTCGCGCAGCAGATGGGCTCGATCCTCACTCAGGCCTTAAGTGTGGCCAATACGCAATACGAAGGCCAGTATATTTTTGCAGGAGCCCAAACCGCTACCGAGCCTTACTCTGTGGATTCTTCGGGAAATGTCGCCTACAGCGGAGATTCTGGAACCGTACAAGTCAAGACAAGCTTGAATGCCGCGGGAGGGGGGATGACTCCTGTGAACCTGGCCGGCGATGCTGTTTTCGGAAATACCACCCCACAGAGCAACAATATTCTCAACCAGATATATTTCCTCCAGCAGGCGATAAGCGGGGGTGACTCAACGAAAATCAGTAATGCGACTGCAGTAATCAGCAGCGCTTTCGACAATGTCAACGCTCAGTTGAGCAAAATGGGAAGCATGGTGTCCGCGCTCAGCACCCAGAGTACTGCGCTCAGCACCATGGTGACCAACGAAAAGGGGGTTCTCTCCAACCTCCAGGACACCGACATGGCTTCTGCCGCAACAAAACTGTCACAGGCCCAAACGGCCTACCAGGCCGCTCTCCAGGTCACCTCACTTCTCGATAACCTCAATCTTTCCTCGATTCTCTCGGGAGGCGCCTCCTAAAGAACCCCACCGTATCCTCGTTGCTCCTTGCAGGGGAGTCGCGCTTTCGTGAGATCGGCCTGATTTTCCGGAATATTCCCGGAACCCCCATTTTTTTTACCTTCCGAACTGTTTCCGCTTCCGGTTTCCGCTTCCTGGTTCCACATCCGGGTGCCGCTTCCGGGTGCCGTTTGCGGGCTGGTTTCTCCTCGTGGTAGTGACTTGGAAAGAACATTTCCGGATCACAACACCGCAAGCGAAGGAGCCAAACCGATGAGATGCCCCAATTGCCGCGTCGAGATGGAATTCGAAGACGAAGAGAGAAGAGGCAAAATCTTCATCTGCCCGGAGTGCGGTCGAGAGGAAATCGTAAAGAGGGGGCGGATCGTTGTGCCGTATTCCGGCTTGGTCCCTGCGGGATGCCTCGACCTCGGCCCGCTCGAGCAGGGGTGAGATGGGGATGAAAAAAGGCTACAGCCGCGTCGAGGGGTAAGAAAAAAGGGGAGTCGGCGTTTTTGCGCCAACCCCCCGCTATTGTAGGAGTGCCGGAGGTCGGAATCGAACCGACACGGAGTTGCCCCCACCGGATTTTGAGTCCGGCGCGTCTACCAGTTCCACCACTCCGGCGTAACCATCGATATTACTCAGGGGAGTGCTCCGGTGTCAAGGGAAATGCGAGGCTTCCGTGCCTGTTCCTGCTTCCGGGTTGCGAACGAGTGCTGAAATTCGATATAGGCCTTGACAGTTCCCGATAAATTGAGTACACAGACAAACACGATGCACGACGGCGAGATTATGTCCGGCGTGCGGTGCGCCGGGGCTGTAGCTCAGTTGGGAGAGCGCTTGAATGGCATTCAAGAGGTAGTCGGTTCGAAGCCGACCAGCTCCATAGAGAAAATCAAGGACTTAGCGGAATCACCGTTAGGTCCTTTTTCTTTGGGAAACAGTCTCCGCACAGTTTGAAGCTCTCCGGCAAGAGGTTCCCGCTCCAAAAGCTTTTGCCTTATAAATCCCCCCCGACAAATATTGCTCTTGCCGAGTATTCCAATAACACTCCGGTCGAAGTCGAGCTGTTCCCATTGGAGGTAAAACGCTCCATCCAGGCTACTTTGATGCAACTAAGCAAGATAAAAATAATAACAATTATCCTCTGCGAATAGGGTCGTTTCCCCATATCAATATAAATGGCAGGTCATATATTCCAGCCGAAACCTTCTCCTCGAATTCTACACCGGAAAGGGGGACAGATTGAGTGTTGGCGTATGCGGTGCTGGACAGGAAGGGTCTGAAACCCGACTGGAACGAAAGCAGCCGCTTCACGACGGAACCCGGAGGTCGAGTCATGTTTCTGCATTTTCAAAATTCCGGAGAGGAGGAAACACGATGAAAAAAATCCTGATTCTTTCGATCGCGATAGCGTTGCTCCTTGTCGGGGGCGCCTTTGTGACCGCACAGGCTCAACCCGGAGGGACCTGCCACTACGAGGGCTGCGCGTTGGAATTCAACTCATCGCCCTGCAGTTGGGCTTGGTGCGATGTGCTTCCCTGGAATTGGAACTGGTCGGCCCTGTCTGTCTGCAACTGGCGGTCCGCCTGTGAGCTGAATTTCATCTCTCACCCAAATCCGGCGGCGCAGCCGCCTCCGGTTGCGCAGACAATCCCCCCGGCCGGGTAGAGTAGGCCGCTTCGATTCTCTGCAACCGGCCCGGTCCCGATTGAAAAATAAGACTTCCCTCCGAGTGTTTTCTCGGAAGGAAGTTCTGTTCGTAATGAAGGGTTTTGTGCGTTTTCAAGCTCGTGGCAACTCACAGTTTCGAATCCGTACTGCCGGTCAAAGCTCCCAGACAGCTTTGCAGCCGGCCGGGCAATGATTCTTTCTCACTCGGCAGTTGGTAGGAAAAGCGATGGGATTCATGGAGGAAGCAGGCTACGGGTCTGGAGATGCCGCAAGTGCCGTAGGTGCGCACCTGATCGACTCGACTCAAATCGAGCATCGCCATGAGGTTTTCCGGCGACTGCCCGGCATGCTGCAGGATGTTCCCTTCCGGATCCACTATTATGCTCTGTCCCTTCGCGTTTTTTCCGAGTCCGTTGATGCTCACCACGAAACATTGATTGGCGATCGCCGCGGCCTGGCACAGTATCAGTTCCTGTCTTCGGTCCTGAGTCTCTGTGAAGGTGGGCGCCAGAATCAGTTCCGCGCCTTTGCAGACCAGATCGCGAATCACTTCCGGAAACCAGATATCATAACAGATGCAGATTCCCACCACCCCGAAGCCGGGGATTTCGAAGACTACCGTTTCCTTGCCGGCAAGCGTCTTTTCATAAGGTCTCCAGGGATACATCTTCCGGTATTGGGCTAACATCTCCCCGGTCGGGCTGAAAACGGGCGCGGTATTGTAATAATCGTCGCCCACCTTTTCATAGAGAGAGCCGGGTACCAGGTAAATCTGATGTTTGCGGGCCAGGTCGGCACAAAATTCCGTAATGCTCCCGGGAATCGGCTCGGCGTTCGCCTCCATTGCTGCCGGTCCCTGGATGCACAGTTCGTGGGCGCAGATGAGCTTCACCCAGGGGCTGTAGGAGAGGATCCGGGCTACATTCTGGGCCAATGCCTCGAGATTTTGCCGGACCTGCCCAAAGGCAGTGTGCATCTGACAGACGCCGATTCCCAACGTGCGATTCATAGGATCTCCAATTCTTGCAGCAGGATTAAGTCAAGCTGAGGGTTTTGAGAGCTTCGCTGTCCCAAAGTTTTTGATAATGGTGGCATCGCACCCGGTTTCCAGAATCCAGGACGATCATCTCCGGCTCCACTTCAACGCAAATCTTCGTAGCATACTCGCAGCGGAGGTGGAAGCGGCATCCTCCGGGCGGGTTTACCAAACTGGGCACTTCCCCGCGAAGGGTCGCCAATTCCGCCCTCCGGGTGGGATCGGCAACGGGCAGCGCGTCCCGAAGGACCCTGGTGTAGGGATGCCGCGGCGCTACGAAAAGAAGATGTGCCGCCTGCACTTCCACTATCTGCCCGGCATACATGACCGCCACCGTGTCGCAGACCTGCTCCATGATGCTCAGATCGTGGCTGATGAACAGATATGTCAGCTGGAAGCGCTGCTGCAAATCGGCCATGAGGTTGATAATCTGAGCCTGTACCGAGACGTCGAGCGCGCTGGTGGCCTCATCGAAGACGATGAATTCGGGTTCGGTGGCAAGGGCCCTGGCGATGCAAACCCTCTGCTGCTGACCGCCGCTGAATTCATGGGGATAGCGAAAAAGGTGCTCCGCACGCAGCTCCACCCAGTCGAGCAATTGTGCTGCTCGCTGCAGTTCCTTGCCTTTGCAGCCACCGGGGCTTATGGCCATGGCCTCCTTGAGGATCTGCAGGACGGTCATCTTCGGATTAAGAGCAGCCCGTGGGTCCTGGAAAACCATCTGCATTTTTGGCCGAAAAGGCCGCAGTCTGGCTGCGTTGAGACCCTGGAGGAAAGTTTCTCTAAATTTCACCGCCCCGGAGACCACCGGAGCCATACACAAGATAGTCCTGCCCAAAGTGCTCTTGCCGCAGCCCGATTCTCCCACCAACCCGAGGCATTCGCCCCGCAGGATGTCCAGGCTTACACCATCGACTGCTTTGAGCCAGGCAGAAGGTTTGCCCAAAAGCGTTTTGTGTACCGCAAAATGCGTCCGGACCTCTTCCAGTTTGATCAGCACCTCACCCATCAGCACCTCGACTCACTGCCGCTTCCACTACCTGGTTGTGCTCTCCTCGGTCTTCCGCGGGATAAAGGTGACAGGCAACCCGGTGTTCGACTCCCACAGAAGAGCGGGCGGGTTTTTCGCGTTCGCAGCGCACCAGCCGGTGCGCGCATCTGGGATGAAAGCGACAGCCGCCGGGCGGATTTGCCAGATCGGGAATCATTCCCGGGATCTGCTCCAAGCGAGTCTTTTGCCCCAACCTCGGCACGGCTTTCAAAAGCCCCCGGGTATAAGGGTGCAGCGGCTTTTCGAACAGCTCCACCGTCGGGGCCGTTTCGATGATTCTGCCCGCATACATGACCGCCACGCGATCACATATCTGGGCCGCTATGCCCAGGTCGTGAGTGATGAAAAGTATGGCGGTCCCCTTTTGCCTGCACAGATTCTTGAGCAGATTCAGAATATGGGCCTGAACCGTTACGTCCAGGGCCGAAGTGGCTTCGTCGGCGATAAGGATTTCCGGAGAACCGAGGAGCGCGGTTGCAATTCGGTAGCGTTGGGCCATGCCGCCGCTGATTTGGTGCGGATAGCTTTTGAGCAGCCGTTCCACATCTGTTAATCCCACCTCCAGCAGTTTCTCCCGCGCGAGCCGGTGTACGGCCTGCCGCAGGCTGATCTCCTCCGAATGTCGAAGTGAGTCGATTTCATCCACGAGGTGTTTTCTGATGAGCCTTTTGAGTTGCTCGCCCAGAGTGAACACCGGGTTGATGCTGGACTGCGGATTCTGAAACACCATGGAAATACGACGGCCGCGATAGGCCTGCAATTCCCTGTTGGAAAGCTTCAGCAGATTGCGCCTCTCGAACTGCACCAGGCCATCACGTTCACAGGTAAGCCGGGGAATCAAATTGAGAATGGTTTTGGCCGTGACGCTTTTGCCGCATCCCGTTTCTCCGACCAATGCCAATACTTCTCCGGCACGGAGCGAAAAACTCACCCCCTCCAGGATTCGCACCGGTCCCCGGGAACCGGGAAAGCTGACCGAAAGGTCTCGCACATCGAGATGGAGCGGTATCTGTTCGTTCATGGCTGTCACAAACCTCTACCCTGTCCAGGCTCCAAAAGATCCTTTATGGTGTCGCCCAGCAGATTGAAGGCGATCACCAGAATAAACATGGCACAGCCCGGAACCACGGCGATCCACCATTGATCGAGGATGTTCGGCGCGCCTTTCCACACCATGAGGCCCCAGTCGGCTGCGGGCGGCTGCGTACCCAGACCCAGAAAGCTCAGCAGGCCGATGGCGATGATGGCAGGACCGAAATCCAAAAGCATCATAACGATCACGGGGGTGAGAATATTGGGCAGAAGATGGCGAAACATCACGTACGCCCGACCATAGCCCAGCATTTGCGCGGCTTCGACAAACAGTTTGTGTTTGATTGACTGCACCTCTCCCTGCACCAGACGGGTATACCAGGGCCACCAGGGGATGATGAGGGCAATTATTGCCGTTACGAAGCTTGCCCCCATCACAATGGAGATCCCCATCGCCAACAGTACGGATGGAAATGAAAGCATCAGCTCGACCACCAGAGTGATGGCAGCAGCGGGCAGGCCTTCCCGGTATCCGGCCCACAGCCCCAGCGGCACACCAATGAGAACGGCGCAGATTACAATCAATAGCCCGCCGAAGATGGAAATACGCGCCCCATAGATTGTTCGGCTGAGCAGGTCGCGGCCGTATTCGTCGGTGCCAAGCAGGTGCGCTGCCGATGGCGGTTCGAGCCGTTGTGTCAGGTTCATAGCGCCTCGGCCCTGATTGGGGTAGGGCGCGACCCGGGGAGCAAACACCGCGGCCAGAGTCATCAGCAGCAAAACGGCGACGGAAGCCACTGCCGTCTTCCGTTTCGCGAACAGCCGCAGCAGATACCACCGATGCCTGCGATGATCCGCCGCGGCCCGTTGTGCCAGTAGTTGGTAGTCCATCTGTTCCATCCGCCTCATTCCTGTCTATTTGATCCGTGGATCGACCAACCTTCGCACGATATCCATGGCAGTGTTGGCTGTGACATAGACCGTTCCGATGATCAGGGTCACTCCCATCAGCACGGGGTAATCCAGGCTCAAAATGGCGGTAATGGCATAATAGCCGATACCGGGCCAGTTGAAGATGATCTCCACATAGAAAGTGGCCAGAAGCGTCAGGGCCACCGACAGTCCTATCACCGTCAGCACCGGGGAGAGGGCGTTTCGCAATCCGTAGCGGAAGAAAAGCACCCCTTCACTGATACCCGATGCTCTGGCGGCGAGAATGTACTCCTGTGTCATCACTTCCAGTAACGACGAACGGGTCAGGCGCACTATCTGGCCCAGGGGATAAAAGGTCAGGGCCAGTACAGGCAGTATTATGTGCCGGACGACGCTGAAAAAGGCCGGATAATTGCCGGTAATCAGAGTATCCACCAGGCTGAAACCGGTGACGTGGCCGATGGGATGCGTGAAATCCAGAAATACATTGATCCGTCCCTGCAAGGGCAACCACTTCAACCAGCTAAAAAATACCAGCTGCAGCAGCAGTGCCAGAAAGAAGATTGGCAGGCTTACTGCCGCCGACGAAATCCAGGTGATCGTCAGATCGATCCATGTACCCGCTTTGAAAGCTGCAAGACCGCCCAGCGCCACCCCCAGAACCATCGACAGCATCATCGCCAAAAGTACCAGCTCCATGGACATGGGAAGCTTCAGCAGCAAGTCCCGAAACACGGGCCGGTGGGTCCGCAGGGAGACGCCCAAATCACCATGCAGAAGCTTTTGCATGTAGCGCAGGTATTGAATCGGAAGCGCCTTATCGAGTCCAAGCTCCCGGCGGGCTTGCGCGATCTGCTGCGGTTTGGCCTCGCCTCCGACATACATGGCGGCAGGGTCCCCCGGGATGGAGCGTGAAAAGAAGAAAACCAGAGTGCTCAACATCACCAGCATCAGGAGCAAGCTGCATAATCGCTTAGCCAGGAAAATAAAGATGGGCATGACCTGTTTGCAATCCGTTCGTCAGGTCCGAACCCGGCCGCGAAGTGTTTCACCAAAAGCTTTCGCGGCGGGCTCCAAACCTGCGGTTAGCGATCTGGCGATAAATCGAATCAACTTTTCTGCAAATACATGTCGTAGAAAAAGGGCACATTGGGATAGGCCGGATTGATACGCACGCCTTTAAGGGTGCGGCTGACGGGCCATCTGGTCAGAGTGTCGGCCAGCCACGCCGCCGGAGCATCGGCCTGGACCAGGTTCTGTGCCTTTACATAGAGCTGCAGGGCCTTGTCCGGGTGCCTGCTGGTCAGCCCGTAAGCCTGCTCGATCAATCGATCGTATTCCGGGTTCTTGTAATAGGCCAGATTCCACGCCGGTTTGTTCCCTTCGTCATGGAGCAGAGAGTGGAGGGTCTCATAGGGGTCGCTGTACGTGGGCCACCACAAAAGCACGAAAATATCCTGCGCTTTTTGAGGATCGCTTTTGGCCAGGGCCCACTGAGAGGTCCAGACCAGCGGCTTGATCTGCAGATCGATCCCCACCTTTTTGAATGCGCTCTGGATCAACGGGGCAAAGCGTGCTTCATTTTCATTTTCAGCGGCATACGTCAGCGTCAGTTTCAAGCCGCCATGCGGATAGCCGGCTTCCGCAAGAAGCTTTCGGGCTTTTCCCGGATCGTAAGGATACTGCATGACCTGTTTGGAATAGCCGAACTGCCCCGCGGGCACGGGACCCCGTGCCTGAGTTGCCTGCCCATTGAACCCGACATCGATGATTTCCTTGTAGGGCATGGCATAGGCCAGCGCCTTGCGTATCGTGACATTATTCAAGGGAGGGCGGGCGGTGTTGAAGAAAGCCATAAAATTCCTGTAGCTGGGGCCGGAGACAACCGTCGTAGTCTTACCCTTTTTCACGGCCTCGTAGCTGTCCACGGGAATCGATCCCGCCATCTCCGCCTGTCCGGATTGCAGCATCTGCAATTCCAGCAGAGGTTCTTTGGTGTACCTGACCAGGACCTTTTCGATATGCCTGCCCTTCCAGCCCCCCCAGTAGTCGTTGAATTTCGTCAGCATCCAGCTTTCGCCCGCTTTGTAATTTGTGAGCATGTAGGGGCCGGTACCGTCTTCATGGCCTGCATCGAACCAGGCCGAATCCTTGCTGGCCGCCGCCGGGCTGAAAATGTAGGAGGCATAGGCCGAAGCGGCAATCTGCGGCAGGGGAACGGGTTTTTTCATGATAAACTCGACCGTATAGTCATCTACTACCTGTATGCTCTTCAGATCGGCCCAGATGAAGGCGGCCCCTTTGTCAAGCTTGATCGTTCGTTCGATGGACAGCTTCACGGCATTGGCCGTGAACGGCGTCCCGTCATGAAACTTGACCCCTTTTCTCAGATGAAATGTGTACTCCAAGCCATTGTCAGAGGTAGTGAAACCAGTGGCCAGTACATAGCTGAACCGCTCTTTGCTGCCGGGCGGGTTGACACGGATGAGAGTCTCATAAATATTGGCCATATAAGGAAGTTCTGTGGAATAGGAAGCAGAGGGATCGAGGGTGGTGATCCCGTAAGGGCTGGCAAAGACCATGTCTTGTTCCATGGCGCAAGCCGGCGCCGCAAAAACCGCCAGGACGAGCAACGCCAGGCTCAGTAAGGTGAATCGGCGTATCATGATGAATCCTTTCCGTTGTGGGTCCATACCTTTTCTAATACTTAGCCCGCCGGCTCATGAAATGGCCTTCTCCCCTCCACAGACCGTGCGGCTCACCCTTGTTGCCAATTGATAGAACAGTGTACGTCTCTTAAGAAATCCGCCGCCTCTTTGGCGCGGCTTTCCGCAATGAGTTCGATGAGCTGCAGGTGTTCCTGGTAGTTGAGCATGCAGATGTTTTCCACGTACCTGGCCTTTGCGAAATCAAACAAGCGCTGCCGCAGGATATTGATTTGATTGAGGAGTAGTCCATTCCGGGAGAAATGAAGGTAGACATTATGAAATTCCGTGTTGAGGTCGAAGTATTGGTGAAAGGAAATGTCTGAGACAGCCTCCAGCATTTGTTCATTGATGATTTTCATCCGCTGCACTTCCTCAGGACCAATCTGGGCGAACACGGAAAGAAGGCCGCGAGAGTCCAGGGCACCCAGAACTTCGTACAGGTCTTCGATCTCCTGCTGTGACAGTTCATTGATCAGAATTCCGCGTTGAGGCAGGAAGGTGACGAAGCCCTCCGCCTGGAGCTGCAAAAGAGCGTCGCGGAGCGGAGTCCGGCTCATGCCGAGCTCTTTGCCGAATTCGCTCATGCTGACAAAGCTGCCTGGCTGTAACCGCCGGCTTCTGAGTTCCTTGCGCAGGTGTTCGTAGACCTGCGACCTGAGGAGCTGACTGTTGGACGGGTTGGCTAAAGTGTTCATGGGTGCGGAGGCTCCTTACCTCTTTTCGACTTTGATACGGGTGCGTCCGGGCGCTGGTGCGAAATTGTGTGCTCTTTTGGAAAAGGACGGCCCTCATATACCAGTATACTAGTATATCAGTCAACTGCTTTTTTGGGGGCACTTGCCCGCACCGTGGTCGGTATCTGCTGTTTCGGACACCGCTTGAAGCGTCTAAAGCCCGGGAACAGATCGGCTTTACGAACTTTTGGAATAGCGTTCTTCTTTCCAGGGATCGGCGGAATTGCTGTAGCCGCGCGTTTCCCAATAGCCGGGTTCATCGTGTGGTGTGACCTTGATCGCCTCCAGCCATTTGGCGCTTTTGTAGAAGTAGAGATCGGGGACCACCACGCGCACGGGGGCGCCGAACTCTTCGGGTAATTTTTTGCCAAAGAAGCTGTGGGCAAGGATTGCGCTCCCGTTTTGGAGCGCGTTAGCCGGCACATTGGTCGTGTAGCCTGCGGGGGCTTCGAAAATCACAAACGCTCCGTTTGGGCGAGGCCTTACTTTGTCCAAGACGGTCCGAAGCCGAACTCCGCTCCATTGGGAGTTTAGAAGGGTCCAGCCGGTCACGCAGTGAACGTCGCAGGTGATATCGACCTGCTCCAGGCCAAGCAGGTCCTGATAGGTCAAAACGGCGGGTTTTTCCACTTCCCCGTAGATTCGCAGGCGCCAGTCGGCAGCCGTTGCGGGGCCGGGCGTACCCCCCATCGCCTGAAGGGTCCTTACCGCTATCTGCCCGGGAGGCAGGCGAGGTCTGCCGTCCGGTCTGGTTTTCGTTGCAAGCGAGCGTTGTTCGGCGCTCGAAAGCCTGATGAAAACACCGGGTAGTCCTATGCTTACAAGAGCCCCGCCTGCTGCGCGCAGGAAGGTGCGTCTGGAGAGGTTGTGATCTTCTTTCATGGCTCCCCCCTGGATGCCGTTTAGCCGTAAGATCGATCCAATCCTGCCTCACTCCTGTTTCTAAGAACGGTCGGCACGATTTCAAGGCAAGAGAGAATGCCTTGCAGCGCAGTCCAAAGGCCTTACAATTTAAATAAAAGGAGACATTAGATGCCATCTTTTGAATACGCAGAAAAAGTAATTCGGGTAGACGAGGAAGGTTATCTCGAAAATTTCGAGGAGTGGGACGAGACGGTAGCATGTGGTCTGGCCGACAAGGAGGGTGTTGGCCAGACGTGTCCGCTGGGGGAAAAGCAGATGGAAATATTGAGTTTCATCCGGCAGTACTACAAAAAATTCAACGCCGTTCCCGTAGTGCGCGCCGTGTGTGTCAACGTCCACCAGCCAAGGAAATGCGAATACATCGAATTTCCCGATCCGGTCATTGCCTGTAAGATCGCTGGAATTCCCAAGCTGAATACGGGCTACCCTCTGATGTGAGCGCGCGTTTCATTTGAGCGATTCCCGGTGAAAGGCCGGGAATGATTATGTGTTCACGATTGCTTTTCGATTGACGAGATTCCATGGGCGGGCTCCGTCAGCGCGAAGGAGTAGCTTCCATGAAAAAGATGAACGCCGTTTTAGTGATATTTATCCTGTTTTTTTCAGTGGGCTTTGCGGCGTCAATGCTGTCGAGCACGAACGCTTCGGCCCAATGCACGTGGATGGACGGCTTGAGCATGGTGCGCGGGTTTGATAACGTCCACATCCACGACTATAGGTGGCAGAGAGTCGGACCGACCTGTTGCGCTGCGGCGGAGACGTGCAGCGTCGGGGCGCAGGGCGTTCCGCTCTGCGCGCAGGCCGTTTCGCCGGCAAAGGTTGTGGACCCGGCGCCGCGGCCGGACGTGCGGCCGGGCGGGAATAAGGCGATCCAGAGCGACACCTGTCCTTCCGCCTATGACATAGACTGTTTTGCGGCGCCGAGTTGCAGCCCGGGCGGCTGCGCGCTCGGACCCGGTTAGGAGCTGCGAGGATGCACCTCCTGGAAAAGACACCTTTTCTCGATCGTCAGCTTCTTCGCTCCAGCCGGTTCCTGTACGGAGAGTTTTATGCCGGGCACCGAATCATCGAAGAGGAGCTTCTGCAGGCTGGCCAACGGGTAGCTGCCTGCAGGTCTACCGTCTACCGCGATGATGCGGTCGCCCGGGGCGAGTCCCAGGGTCTTTGCCGGCGAAGGCGTCCAAACGCCGGCCACGTAGGTGCCTGCGTAATCGCGGCCTATGGTCAGGCCGGTGCTGAAAAAATTGTTCATGCGTTTTCCGCCCGCAACCGGCGCGAGGAGCATCTGATGGGCGGGGTAATCGATAGTTACCGTGTAGTTGGATAGAATCCCGTAGCCGATAAGAGCGAAGGTCTGGCCCGACTGCGTGGTGGCTACGACCTTGCCGATCCTGAGAGGCCCTATGCCAAGGTTGCTCAGGCGCACCATCCGGGCCTTGTCCATGTTTCCGAAATTCCCGCTCGCCATCGCCCCGTCGCCCTCGATCTGGCCATCGATATTGGTCCTGTCCAGATAGGCGGCAGGAATCGAGAGCGGGTCATAGAGGCCGGTGTCCACCGATGCGGTGAAAGAGGCGTCCCCGCTTACGGCAGAAACCTGCGGAACATAGGCATTTTTCCAGTCGAGTCCGATATTGACAAGAGTCTCGCCGGGAACCGAAGCCATCGGCGCCGTAGCGCTGGAAAGGGTCAGAAGCTTTCTGCGATAATCGATCCGCACGGTGAAAAACCGCAGGAAATTGGAGCCGATAAAGCCGTCCACACTGATTCCCGCCCTTTCTTTGAAATGCGGGTCGAAGACCACCGCACCGATATTTTTGACGCCCATGCCGCCAAGAGCAAGGCTTTGCAGTGTGGTTAGACAAACCTGGCTTCCCGCACCGTCAGCGCCCCTCGCTTTGCAGGTGCCCTGCCTGGCCAGGCCCAGCCGGTCGGCGAGGCGTTTGTTTACGGCGGTAACCGAGCCGGTATCCAACACGAAGGTATACTGCGGGCCGGAGCCGTCGAGGCTTGCCTTAACGACGATCAGGTGACCGACGAGCTCGAAAGGCACGGTGACACTGCCCCCCGCGCCGACCTGCACCACGCCGGAGGAAAGGACGGAATAAACATCGCTTGCAGAACCGGGAATCGTCAAGCAGAGGAACGCACAAAAAACCACCAGGGAAAAGCCTATCTTCTTCAAACCGTATCTCCAATACTTCTATTACCATAGAAAACTACCCGAACCAGTTCTTCTTCGTACCGTCGATCAATTCCCGCCCTTCCCCCGGAAATACCTCGCAGGGGGCGGGGGGCGGCGTGTCGCCGCGGACGGGTTGCCCCGCTGCCTTTGGCGGCAGGGCTGGCGCGGTGGTTGTGCCGACGGTCGGGGTCGGTTTGGGCCAGATGCCCGCCACGGGCTCGGGGCCCTCGAGCGCTGCGGCAGCGGGTGCGGTATCGACGAGCGAAGGTGTCACGCCAAGGTCCACACCGGATGCGGCGGCGCTGAATTCAATCGGAATTCCATTGGGGTCAAAGGAGTAGATCGAGCAGATGATGCCGTGATCCATCACATCGGAAACCCAGAAGCCCGCCGCATCCAGGGTCTCCCGCAGGGCGCAGAGCGCTTCCATGTCTTCGACGGCAAAGGAGACGTGATCGAAAACCATCGGGCCGGCGGCCGGCGCCCCGTGGTCCTTTTCCGCTACCGGTTCGACAGTCGGCCATTCAAAAAAAACTACATAGTTTTGAGAAGAAATTTCGAAAAAGTAGAGTTTGTAGCCCTTTTTGCCCAGCCCCCCGACCAGCCTCATGCCGAGCAGATCGCGCCAGAAACGAATGGTGCTTTCCATGTCGCGGGTAGCCATCGCCAGATGATGAATGCCTTTTAACCCGAACAATGTTTTCTCCTTCTGCACTCGCTATATGCACTATTTTGAGTAAAAAGTCACCCCCGAAGGTGTAGGGGAGAGGGTAGGTCATGTAGGCAAGGGGGCGATTCCCTGTTGAAATCCTTCGTGGATCGTGCTATTGGAGCGTTTCGTGTGATTGCTGTCCGGGGCGCCGGCTTACAAGGGACCTGGAACATGTCGGCAGTGTCACTGACTCGGGAAATTTCTAGGGCTTTCCCGCAGCTCCTTTCCGGCATACGCAATGGCTATCTCAGCTAAATGATTTGATTTTTTGTTGACCTTTCGAGATGGCGGAGTTACATCACCTGCGATTTCCAAGGCGCGTGTGCGCCTTATCACAATCGGTTCCCGCCCTTGCGGGTGCCACGGGTTTGACATGGCAATAGAGCAATATCTTCTCAAACACCAGGAAGAAATCAGCCGTAAATGGTTTGATCTGCTTACCAGCAACTATTCGCCGGAAAGCGTTCGGCTGTTCAAACAGGAAAGCGACCAGTTCGCAAATCCTGTCGGACAGACTTTCCTTTCGGCAGTGGACCAGATTCTGGGGGAATTTCTGGGGGAAAACAGGGCGGAAACGCTTACCCCGATGCTCGACAGGATCATACGGGTTCGTGCCGTGCAGAGCTTTTCTCCCTCCACGGCCCTCGCATTCGTCTTCGGTCTAAAGACCATCGCCGAGGAGGTGCTCGCAGAGGAACTTGCCGAAGGCGAGGTGGGGATGGCGGATTTGCGCGGCTTCGAACGGAAGGTGGAGGGGTTGGGCCTCCTTGCGTTCGACATTTACGTGCGCTGCAGGGAAACTCTTTTCGACATAAAGGTGGCGGAGATCAAAAACAATACGCGCAGGCTCCTCGAGAGGGCGCAATTGATAATTGGCGAATAGTGAAGGGAAATTTATAAACAGCGGACGGTGGAAAGCGGCTGAAGGCGCGTTTGCCGTCCGCTCTTTGCAGGAGGTTCAGTACATGGGCATCAAGTTTTCCCTGGCAGCAGTCTTCGGCCTCATTTTGGCTGCTTATTTCGGAGTCGGGGCGGCCGGACTCTATCACTTCTTCGGCGTGAGTGTGCCGTACATCGCCA
Organism: Syntrophobacteraceae bacterium; assembly: GCA_049964955.1. Taxonomy (GTDB): domain Bacteria; phylum Desulfobacterota; class Syntrophobacteria; order Syntrophobacterales; family Syntrophobacteraceae; genus SbD1. The sequence continues at coordinate 157,999 of JBMFWU010000001.1, read as the reverse complement.
TCTTTTTGTTTTTGTGCGGCGTTGTCTATCGCGTCCTCAAATGGGCTCGTTCGCCCGTTCCCTTCCGGATTCCGACGACGGCGGGGCAGCAGAAGTCGATGGACTGGGTAAGCCACGCCAAGTTCGACAACCCGTCGACCAAGGGGCAGACCGTCGTCAGGATGGCGCTGGAAGTGCTGCTTTTCCGCTCGCTTTTCCGAAACACCAAATTCGAGATGAAAGATGGCCACAGGCTTTTCTACCAGTGGGAAAAGTGGCTGTGGCTGGCGGCCCTCGCCTTTCACTACTGTTTTCTGGTAATCCTCATACGCCATCTTCGCTTCTTCACCGAGCCCGTTCCCTTCTTCGTTCACGGGCTCGAGAGGATGGATGGTTTCTTACAGGTCGGGCTTCCGGGGATATATATCACCGATGCCGTTTTCGTGCTTGCCATCACCTACCTGCTCATCAGACGTCTCATTATACCGCAGGTGCGCTACATTTCGCTTCCGCAGGACTATTTTCCGCTCTTCCTGCTCCTTGCGATCGCCATCACCGGTATTCTGACTCGCTATGTGGTGAGGGTGGATCTCATCAAGGTAAAAACCCTCGCTATGGGGCTCATTTCGTTCCATCCGGTCGTTCCTGCCGGGATCGGAGCCATTTTTTTCGTTCACCTGCTCTTGGTCAGTACGCTTTTTGCCTACTTTCCCTTCAGCAAACTGATGCATGCGGGCGGTATTTTCCTCAGCCCGACGCGAAACCTTCCCAACGACAACCGAATCAGGCGCCACATCAATCCATGGAATTACCCCGTCAAGGTTCACACGTACGCACAGTACGAGGATCATTTCCGGGAAAAGATGGTCGAAGCGGGGCTGCCTGTTGAAAAAGAACTGGAGGAAGCGCCGCCCGCTACGGCTCAACCGTAGCGATGCGACTCCACCCCGCGTGGACACTGGTGGAGTTGAGGGTCCGCAAAAGACCTAATTGGCCTATATCCCTTTTCAGGAGTCAGATAAGCAATGGCAAAGGTCCCCAAACCAAACGAACTCGAACTGAATCATGAATTTCCCAAAACGGGATGGATGGATACGCCGGCCATTTTCCGTCCCGGCACCTTCTCGCATCCCGGGAAGGCGAAAAGCCTCAAAGTCGTAGGGCTGGCCAACCCCAGGGAATGGTCGCCCCTCGATGAGGACTGGAAGCTGCCCCCGGACTGGAAAAAGATCATCCTCGAAGGTCTGCGGGAGCGGCTGGAAAAATATCGCACGCTAAAGGTCTTCATGGATATCTGCGTGCGCTGCGGCGCCTGCGCCGACAAGTGCCATTTCTACCTGGGCTCGGGTGACCCGAAAAACATGCCCGTCCTGCGAGCCGAGCTTCTGCGGTCCGTCTACCGCAAGGAATATTCGCTTGCCGGGAAGATCATGGGCAAAATGGTGGGCGCCCGGGACCTCACCGAAGACGTGATAAAAGAATGGTTCATGTACTTTTTTCAGTGCACCGAATGCCGCCGCTGTTCGCTTTTCTGCCCCTACGGCATCGATACGGCGGAATTTACGATCATCGGGCGCGAACTCTTGAACCTCATCGGCTGCAATATCGACTGGGTCGTAAGCCCGGTCGCCAATTGCTACCAGACCGGCAACCACCTGGGGATTCAGCCGCACGCCTTCAAGGACATGATCGACTTTTTCGTCGATGAAATCGAGGCGGTAAACGGCATTCGCGTCGAGCCCACGTTTAACCGCAAGGGGGCCGAGTTTCTTTTCGTGACCCCTTCGGGTGACGTCTTCGCAGATCCCGGCACCTATACGCTCATGGGCTACTTGATGCTCTTCCATGAGATAGGGCTCGATTACACGTGGAGCACCTACGCCTCGGAGGGCGGAAACTTCGGCTTTTTCACCTCCCACGAGATGATGAAGCGGCTCAATTCCAAGATGTACGCCGAGGCGAAAAGGCTCGGGGTCAAATCCATCATCGGCGGCGAGTGCGGCCACATGTGGCGGGTCATAAACCAGTACATGGATACGGTAAACGGTCCTGCGGATTTTCTGGAAGTCCCCGTATCCCCCATTACCGGGACGCGGTTCGATAACGCCGCTTCCACGAAAATGATTCACATCGTCGAGTTTACCGCCGATCTCATCAAAAACGGGAAGCTCAAGCTCGATGCGAGCAGGAACGACAACCTCAAGGTGACCTACCACGATTCCTGCAACACCTCGCGCGGGATGGGCTTTCTGGACGAGCCGCGTTACGTGCTCCAAAACGTGTGCAACAACTTCTACGAGATGCCGCCCAACACCATCCGGGAGCAGACCTTCTGCTGCGGGTCGGGGTCGGGTCTCAATAACGATGAATTCATGGAAATGAGAATGCGCGGCGGGCTGCCCAGGGCCAACGCGGTGCGTCACGTTCACGAAAAATTCGGCGTAAACGCCCTTTCGTGCATTTGCGCTATTGACCGGGCTGCACTTCCCACCCTCATGAACTACTGGGTCCCCGATGTTACCGTGTACGGCCTGCACGAACTGGTGGGAAATGCCATGGTGATGGAAGGCGAAACCGAGAGGACCACCGACCTGCGCGGGGAACCTCTGCCAGGAATGGAGGATGGTGAGAATGAAGATATATGATGGTAAGTACATCCTTATCGGCCTGCTCGCTTTTGTCGTGCTGGCGACTTTCCCGATCTGGTACGATCACGGGAAAGCCGTTCCGCCCGCCAACCCCAGCTTGAACACCCCGGTCATAGACGCCATGGCTCACAAGCACTGCATCTTGTCCAAAGAGCAGATGATCACCGGGCACATGTTGCTTTTGAACCAGTGGCGAACCGAGGTGGTCCGCTATGGCAAAAGAGTGTATGTGGCGCCCGGCGGTGAGAAGTATCAGATGAGTCTCGAGACCGAGTGCTTCCGGTGCCATTCGAACAAGGCGGAATTCTGCGACAGATGTCATAACTACGCCGGGCTCGAAAAGGCTAGCGACCCCTACTGCTTCACATGCCACGTTGTTCCAGCCGAGACGAAACCTGGCGCCGGAGCCGTCGCTATGGGCCAGAAGGAGAACAAGTAATGGAAACGAGCAGAAGGAATTTTCTGAAAATCGGGGGCGCGTGCGCACTTGGATTGAGTTCTCTTGAAGTGGCCGATGCCTTTGCCAACACCAAAATATTTTTGACCGAGCCCCAGGCCGCGACCGCCAAACGGTGGGCCATGGCGATCGATATGAAAAAGTGCTGGAACTCCAAATCCGGCTGTAAGGATTGCATTGCCGCCTGCGACTGGACACACAATGTTCCGACCGAAATCCCGGTGAAGCGCCAGGAGGTCAAGTGGCTGTGGAAGGAAAAGTTTGAAAACACTTTTCCCGAACAGGAAGAGAAGATGGAACCCGAAGAGGTGAGAAAAAATCCCTTCCTGGTTCTTTGCAATCACTGTCTGAATGCTCCCTGCGTGCGGGTGTGTCCGACCCAGGCGACCTTCAAGGGTCCCGGTGGAATCACGATGATGGATATGCACCGGTGCATCGGGTGCCGCTACTGCATGGCTGCATGCCCCTACGGCGCCAGGAGCTTTAACTGGAGAGATCCGCGGCCCTTCATCAAGAAAATCAATCCCGCCTACCCGACCCGGGAGCGCGGGGTCGTGGAAAAATGCGATTTTTGCGTCGAGCGGCTCCAAGTCGGGAAAATTCCCGCCTGTGTGGAGGCGTGCAAGGAGAAGGCGCTCATTTTCGGCGATCTCGACGATCCCAACTCGGAGCTGCGAAAGGCGCTTGCCGCTCGCTATTCGATACAGCGTAAACCCCAACTCGGCACCAGCCCCGGGGTCTATTATCTGATCTGAGTCCGGCGACCAGGCTGGATGATATAGGCAAGAAGGAAAACCCGACCTTCGCTTTTTGCCCTTCGCCCCCTCGCGCGGGGCGATGGAAACCAAAGGAGAGTTGAATATGCTTGAAAGAGCACTTACCGGAAGCGCCAGATACAAAAGGCTGCTGGGGGGGCTGGGCATCCTGATGGGGCTTGGTTTTATGGCCTACCTCACTCAGTGGGAGCACGGTCTTATGATTACCGGGATGGGCAGGGACGTTTCCTGGGGGCTCTACATCGCCCAGTTTACGTTTCTTGTCGGCGTCGCCGCTTCAGCAGTCATGGTGGTGCTGCCCTATTACATCCATAATGTGAAAGAATTCGGAAGAATCACCATTCTTGGCGAATTTCTGGCCATCGCTTCGGTCATCATGTGCATTCTGTTCGTTCTGGTAGACCTTGGCAAACCGATGCGTGTCTTGAACGTCTTGCTCTATCCTACCTTTCATTCGATGCTTTTCTGGGACGTCACCGTTTTGAACGGCTACCTGCTCCTCAATATTTTCATCGGCTGGAACGTCCTCGAAGCGGAGCGAAAAGGAACTCATTACCCCAACTGGGTGAAGACGCTCATCTACATTTCCATCCCCTGGGCGGTGTCCATTCACACCGTTACGGCCTTCCTGATCGCCGGTCTTCCCGCACGAGAGTTCTGGCTCACCGCGATCATGGCCGCGCGCTTCCTCGCCTCGGCCTTCTGTTCGGGGCCTGCGCTGCTCATCCTGCTTGCCTTGATCGTTAGAAAGTACACCAAGTTCGATGCGGGAATGGTAGCCATACACAAACTGCTGACCATCGTCACCTACGCGATGTTTGTGAGCGTTTTCTTCGTGATCCTGGAATTCTTCACCGCTTTTTACAGCAACATTCCCAGTCACATGGAAACTCTCAAGTATCTGTTCGTCGGACTCGACGGCAAGCATGCGCTCGTGCCCTTCATGTGGCTTTTCGTGATCCTTGCGGTTGCCGGCGTTGTGCTGCTTTTGCATCCGAATATTCGCAAGAATGAAAATATTCTCATCGCCGCCTGCCTGTGCGTTTTCTTTTCCATGTATCTCGATAAGGGCGTGGGGCTGATCGTTGGCGGTTTCATTCCCAACATGCTCGGCCAGGTCCACCAGTATGTTCCGACCGTGCCCGAGTTGATGATCGCGATCGGTATCTGGGCTACCGGGTTCTTTGTTCTCACGGTGCTCTACAAAATCGCCGTCTCGGTAAAGGAAGAGGTCCGAGGGTAAGAAAAGATGTTGAACAAAAAAGGCCCGTACCGGCTATAGCCGGTACGGGCCTTTTTTGTTGGTAGTTGTCAGTTTCTGGTTGCTAGTTTTAGAAACTAACAACTAACAAAAGCCTGCGGCCCTGGCGCTGCCGAAGGGATTGGTGACAACGATCGTCGCCTCGCGTGCAGGGGCTACGGATACTATATGGACGGGAACCCCCGACATTTGCTCGATGGCGCGGAGGTAGTTCTGTGCATTTGGAGGCAACTCAGACCAGGTGCGCACATTCCCCAGATCTTCGCTCCAGCCGGGAAATTCTTCGTAGACGGGCTCGCAGTTTTGGAGATCGTCGAGTTGGGGCGGCAGGAGATCGAGCGCACGGCCGCGGCAGTTGTAGGAAACCGCGATTTTTAGCACCGGAATTCCGGTGAGAACGTCGAGCTTGGTCACGGCCAGGCCGCAGAGGCCGTTTAGCCTGACGGCACTCTTCAAGGCCACCATGTCGAGCCAGCCGCATCGTCGCGGTCTTCCGGTCGTGGCCCCGTACTCTCCACCGACCTCACGCATGCGTTCCCCGGTTGTATCGAGCAGTTCGGAGGGAAACGGGCCGCCGCCCACCCGAGTGGTGTAGGCTTTGGCAACGCCGATCACGCCGTCTATACGGGTGGGGCCGATGCCTGCCCCGCAGCAGGCGTTTGCCGCCACGGTGTTCGACGAGGTGACGTACGGGTAGGTGCCGTGATCGATATCGAGAAGGGTGCCTTGGGCGCCTTCGAAAAGGACGCTTCGACCAGCGGCATAGGCTTTTTCGAGTTCCAGGGACACATTGCCCGCAAAGGGCCGCAGCTTTTCACCGTAGGCCAGATATTCATCGAGGATGGCGTCGGCATCCAGCGGTTGGGCTCCCAAAAAGTTCTTGAGGAGAAAATTCTTCTCTTCGAGATTGTTTTTGAGCTTTTCGGCGAATACGGCCGGGTCGAAAAGGTCGTGAACCCGAATACCGTTTCTACCCACCTTGTCCTCGTAGCACGGGCCGATACCTCTTCCGGTAGTGCCGATGGCGGTCTTTCCTTTCTTCGCTTCCCGGGCGAGATCGATCGCCTGGTGGTAGGGCATGATGATATGGGTTAAGAGGCTGATGAGCAGGTTATCGGGTGTGACCGGAAGGCCCGCTTGTGCGAGGCGCTCCATTTCCTGGAACAGTACTCGCGGGTCGAGCACCACCCCGTTACCTATCATGCACTTTTTGCCCTTGTGGAGAATGCCGGAGGGGATGAGGTGGAAGATGTGCTTTTCCCCGTTGACCACAAGGGTATGGCCGGCGTTGTTGCCGCCCTGAAATCTTACGATCAGGTCGGCCCGCTCGGAAAGCAGGTCCACGATTTTGCCCTTACCCTCATCACCCCACTGGGCGCCCACTATGATCACATTCGCCATCTTTTTTTTCTTTCCATCGGCGGCGGAGCGCAAGCCGCGCAGGCGCGGAGCCTCCCGCGTACGGGCGGAACTGCAAAGCCGCTGCTCAAAATGGTTAACCCGGAATGTCCAATAAAACCTCGAAGGAAGAAAAGGGCCGGTCAGGATTCAAGAGGCCGGATTTTCACCATATCTGTAGCGAACTTTGACGCCTGTGTCAAGTTCTCGCAGTTCTTTGCGACACGCGAACAGCGAGATTACCCCATCGAACGGAGCCGGCGGATGCGTTCTTCGATTGGTGGATGCGTGCTGAATAATCCTGCCAGGCTCTTTCCCGAAAGGGGATTTACGATGAACATGTGTGCCGTTGAGGGGTTGGCGTCCATCGGGAGTCGCGTGGAGGCGGCCTCGAGCTTTTCGAGCGCGCGGGCAAGGCCTTCGGGGTTGTGAGAAAGCCTGGCGCCGGTTTGATCGGCGAGATACTCCCGGCTCCTTGATATCGCCAGCTGAATGATCGTGGCCGCTACCGGGGCAATGATGGCGGCGACGATGAGTCCCAGAACGCCGCCCTCTCTTTCTTCCCTGCCCCCGAAGCCTCCAAAGATCGCCGCCCACCGCGCCATACTGCCCAGCATCATGATCGCGCCCGCAAGGGTTGCGGCAATCGAGCCGATAAGGATGTCGCGGTTTCTTACATGGCCCAGTTCGTGCCCCAAAACACCCTTGAGTTCGGAGGGCGTCAGGATGCGCACGATTCCCTGGGTCACCGCGACCGCGGCATGCTCGGGATTTCTGCCGGTTGCAAAGGCGTTGGGGGCTTCCTGGGGAATCACGTAGACCTTTGGCATGGGAAGACCTGCTTCCGCAGCCAGTTCGCGAACGATTCGGAAAAGTTCCGGATTTTGATGTTCTTCGACGGGTTGTGCGTGGTACATCGCAAGCACGATCCTGTCGGAAAACCAGTAGCTGCCGGCATTCATCGCCAAAGCCAGCAGGAAGGCTACAAACATGCCGCCGCGACCTCCAATCATCCCCCCGATCCAGATCACGAGCACGGTCAGCAACACCAACAGCAACGTCGTCTTAATTCTGCTTCCAATCATAATACGTACTCCGATTTCGTAAAATCTCTCATTATTCTACCTCGCGCACCTCGATGCGGCGCGCGCGACAGTCCGGGGAACTCTTGGGTACGCTGATTCTCAGCACTCCCTTTTTGAACTCGGCCTGGATTGATTCCTCATCGACCGGGCAGGGGAATTTGAAGACCCTGGAAAATGCTCCCTTGGGCCTTTCGATACGAAGCGCTTCTCCATCGGGAAGATCGTTTTTCCGCAGCCCCGAAACCCAAAGCCGGTCGTCTTTGCACTCGACCTGGATGTCGTGCTCCATGACCCCGGGCAGATCCATCGAATAAACGAGCTCGTTTCCCGAGTCGACTATGTCGCTCATCGGCACCCACTCGTCGTCTTTTCGGCCTCTTTCCTGTCGGTCCGCATTCGGGTCGAAGCTGCGTGTGAAGATGTCTTCCATCCGTTCCTTCATGGCCTTGAGCTCATCAAGGAAATCTCTTCTGCCTGTTTCCACCGCCATGGGGGCCTCCAAATCGTCTATCGGGCACCAGCCCGGTTATTCGCACTCGTACAATTTACAGCATTATACTATAATCACTGCGGGCCGGGGGAATCAATAAAAAGTGAAAACGGCCCCGATAGCGGTTGCGGCCTCGGGTTTTGCGGCCGAATTTTCCTGGAACCATTCACAAACACATGTCCGCGAGGCAAAACGATGCGTTATTCACAATCCTTTATTCATACCCTATTCGAAGCGCCCAAAGAGGCCGAGACGCCTTCCCATATCTTCCTTCTGCGGGGCTCCTTCATATACCCTCTGGCAGCAGGGCTCTATTCGCTGATGCCTTTGGGACATCGGTCGGTGGAGAAAATCAAGCGGATCATGCGTGAAGAACTCGACGCCATCGGGGGGCTGGAAGTGACGATGCCGGTGGTAAACCCCGCCGAGCTCTGGAAAAAGACCGGCCGCTATTTCGATATCGGAGAGGAACTCATCCGGTTCAAGGACCGCAGGGACCGCGACTTCGTGCTCGCAATGACCCACGAGGAAGTGGTAACGGATATGGCGAAGCAGTTCGTGCGCTCCTACCGGGACCTGCCGGTCATGCTCTATCATATCCAGACCAAGGTCCGCGATGAGGCGCGCCCGCGCGCAGGGCTCTTGCGGGTGCGCGAGTTCCAGATGAAGGACGCCTACAGTTTTCACAACGGCTTCGAAGACCTGGACGCCTACTATCCCAAAATTTTTAACGCGTACCTGCGCATATTTGCGCGCTGCGGGCTCGCTGCGGTGCCCATAGAGGCCGATTCGGGGATCATGGGCGGCACCGGCTCGCACGAGTTCATGCTCGAATCGGTTCATGGAGAAGACCGTTTCGTCCTGTGCCCCGCCTGCGGGTACAGCGCCAACACCGAAAAGGCCGCAGGGATAAAACCGGGACGTGCGACCCTTGAGGACGCACCCTCCATGGAAAAAGTCCCGACTCCGGGGGTAAAAACCATCGCCGACCTGCTCAAGTTTTTCGGGGCCTCCGAACAGGATTGTCTCAAGACCGTGGCATACGTGGCGGATGGGAACCTCGTCTTTGCCGTCATTCGGGGAGATTTCAACGTATCGGCTACAAAGCTCGCCAATCATCTCAAGGCCGTTCATCTCGACTATGCCCCCGAAAAAGCGCTCTCCGATAAGGGCCTCCATGCGGGCTTTCTTTCCCCCGTCGGCGTCGAAGGGGTCCGGATAGTGTTCGATACCTCGATAGAAGCATCGGTATCCTATATTGCCGGCGCCAACGAACCTGATATGCATCTGAAAAACGTTCTTCCGGGCCGCAATTTCTCATTCGCCCAGCCCGTCGATATCGCGGAGGTGCGCGAAGGCGACCGGTGCGCGGCCTGCGACAAGGCAGAGTTGCAGATACGGCGCGGCATCGAACTGGGGCACACATTCAAACTCGGCACAAAATATACCGCCGCCGACTCGATGGACGCAACCTATCTCGACGACTCGGGAGGACACAACCGGGTGGTGATGGGCTGCTACGGAATAGGGGTCGAACGGCTCATGGCTTCGGTCATCGAAAGGTGGCACGATCAGTCCGGCATGCAGTTCCCCGTTTCGATCGCTCCCTACCACATCGTTCTTTCCCAGTTGGGAAACCAGCCCGAAGTCGTCGCCATGGCCGAAAGACTCTATGCCAAACTCGGTTCTTCGCGTGAGGTCCTCTACGACGACCGCGCCGAATCGGCAGGCGTAAAGCTAAAGGACGCCGACCTGATCGGAATTCCGGTAAGAATCGTGGTCAGCCGCAAACTGGAGAAGACAGGGGATGTCGAAATCAAAATAAGGCGGACGGGCGAGGTGAGAATTTGTCCTGAAAAAGAGCTCGATACCACACTCGATGCCATTTTCAGGGACCTGGAACCCTCCCTCGACAATTTACCCTACATGAGCGGCGGGTCGCCGCAGCCGAGTTAGCCAAGCCGGTGCGCCGGCCGGCTGTGTCGGCGGGCAGGGCGTTCGTTACCCTGTAGCCGAGCCGGTAACCGAAATGGCCTCGTCACCGCCGAAGGCCGTGGCGCTTCGGCCCGGCAGACCCGTCTGCGGCGACACGCCGCGAGGAGTGGAAGTATGGAGATAAATCCCGATTTTGTTGCTCCCTGTGGTCTCTACTGTGGTGTGTGTGCAATCTATATTGCCTCTCGGGACGATAACCTCAAATTCAAAGAACGGCTGGTTAGTCTCTACAAGGGGGAGATGGGAAAAGGCGTTCTTCCGGGCAGCGAAAACCTCACGGTGGAAGATATCCGGTGCCGCGGTTGCCTTTCCGACGAGCTCTTCTTGCACTGCACTAACTGCGAAATCAGGAAATGCGCGAAGGGCAGGGGGTACGCCGGCTGCCATGAGTGCGACGACTTTCCCTGTAACTTTATCGAGAACTTCCCCATGACCATCGGCAAAAAGGTCATTTTGCGGGCGATTCCGCGCTGGCGGGAGGCGGGAACCGAAAAGTGGGTCGAGGAGGAAGAGGCCCGCTATACCTGCCCGCAATGCGGCAACAAGCTCTTTCGCGGCGCCGCAAGATGCAACCGATGCAAAACCGAACTCGACCTGGACTGAGGCGGCGGATCGCCGCAGCCAGGTTGCCAAACCGGCCCGCCCGCCGGCTTTGCCCGCGGGCAGATCGTTCGTTCCCCTTTGGGGCAAGCCGATAAATTAGTGGCCCCGCCACCGCCGAAGGCCGTGGCGCTTCGGCCCGGCAGACCCGTCTGCGGCGACCCGCCGCTTTTCGAGATTTTGGTGATATTTCGGCAGAAGTCATCTCTCTCCACTGACGCCTCCTTGCGGCGAAGACCTCCGAGAGTCGCTCGCAGGGAGTTTTTCGTTTTCTCGGGCCCGCTGGAACGCAATTTGCTTTAAGCAGCAGGGAAAGGAGAGCTGACATGGGCGGTGTTTTTCAGATCATTACGGGGATCGTGATTGGGGGGGCTGGTTTTGACCAGATCGGCACACACCCGGTGCAGGCGGTTTGCGCCCTTTTTTTGGCCGGTTTTCTGATAATGATCGGTCTTGAGAAAGAGCTTTCCGGACATTCGCGCTAATCGAGGGAGAACGCCTCTTTCGTACCTATCTATTTCCTCGTCAATACGGAGCAAACCGGGGCGAAAAACGGCCAAAACGGTAAAAATCCGACAACGGCCGCCAGAACCCCTCCCTCTACCAAGTCCACAAATTTAGACTGACCGGGGCCGCGTGGCGCGTGGCAAGCGCGGCGCGGCCCCGGTCGTCGCCGTGCCGGTATTCAAGCATCCTAGCGCCCCGGAGTCTTGTCCCATCAATTCCCGCAAGATAAGAACCATGGTGGACGGAGGGGGGGGCAGCTGCGCCTCCGGACGGTTTTGCGTCCAGGTATTTGGACTGTCGGAGACGGCCGGAGGAAGCTTTTCGTACAATGGCGCCGATCCGGGCGATGCGTTTGTCAGGGGCAATATTTGCAAAAATTTACGAAAATAAGAGGAAAACCGAGATCGTCGATGTTGCCGCTTTTGCGAATCCCCGGCGGGATTACCGGGAGGGTCTTGATTATTCAGGGGAAAAAGTTTTGAAAAAGAAGTCCTGTAGTTTCCGTGGCTTAGATGGTGATAAAGGCTAACACCCATTCATCTTTGAGCTATTTTCCCGCGGAAACGTCAGCGAGGATTCCCCTTGAGAACCGGGGAGATCAACTTTGACGAATCGGGGCCGATACACTAAAACCCGTATCACGCAATGGGGCTTAGCAAAATCTTTCCGGGGTAGTTGTCTTTTAATTCCGTCACATCAGTTTGGCTGTTTTTGAAGGGGAGGGCGTAGGTGCCGGGGGGCCTGTACGCCCTTATGTGGTAGTTTCATTCTTTTCGCGGGGAACGGGAAGAGAAAGTATGGATCAGGTCTGGCAGGAAATCAGGAGAAAGCTTCAATCGTGTTTGTCCAAGGGGCAGTACGATCTCTGGGTTTCATCGCTTGAATTGGTAGGGTTGGAGGGGGAGACGGCGTCACTGGGGTGCAGAAACCGCTTCCACATCGAATGGATACGGGAGAAGCTCGAAGCGCGGCTTCTCTCCGCGGTGCGGGAGTTTTTCCCCCTGGTGAAGCGGTTGGATTATGAGATCATCAGCACTTCGCCCGAGCCCGGGGAATCGGAGGCGCAGGGGCCTCAGGCGGAGCTGCCCAGGCAGATCATGATGAGCGATCTCATCAAGCGTTCGGGGCCGGTTTTCAATCCCCGATTCACCTTCGAACAGTTTGTGGTGGGCAGGTCTAACGAACTGGCTTTTGCCACGGCGCGGGGTCTGGCGCACGGCCAGTCGATCTACAACAATTCGGCCTATATCCTTTCGGGTACCGGCCTGGGGAAAAGTCACCTGATTCAGGCGGTTGGCAGCCAGATACGCCGGGAGGCCCCCGAACTGCGGGTTCATTACGTGACGGCCGAACAATTTGCCAACGAGATGATCTATTCGCTAAAAAACGGCACAATCGATGATTTTAAGGCGAAGTTTCGCACCGGGTGCGACGTGCTGCTTTTTGAAAAGGTGGAGTTTTTGAGTGGTAAGGAAAAAGTTCAGGATGAGCTGGTCTATACCCTGGACGAACTGATGTATCGGGGCAAAAGGATTCTGTATACCGGGAATGCCTTCCCCAGGGACATTCCGAAGCTTTCAACGGAGTTGCAGTCGCGGTTGGGCGGTATTTTGGCCGCGCGTATCGAACCTCCCGACTTCACCACCCGGATAGAGATAATTCGTAAAAAAGCGCTTTCGGAAAATGCGCATCTGCCCGTGGAGGTAATCGATTTTATGGCCGAGCGGGTGACCGGGGACATTCGGCAGCTCGAAAGCTGTCTGATCGGCATAATCGCCAAGTCCAACATTCAGGGGGTCCCGGTTACCCTCGACCTGGCCCGGCAACTCACCGAGACGATGCTCGACCGGTTGCCCAAGCTGACCCTGGCCCACATTCAGCAGCTCATTTGCGCGGTGTACAACATTTCGATGGAGGATTTGCGGTCGGCCAAGAGGCGCAAGGAACTCTCGGCCGCGCGAAAGGTCGGGATGTATCTTTGCCGGCGCTATACGACCGAATCTCTCCAGTCGATCGGGAAGTCTTTCGGCCGCAGCCACAGTTCGGTTCTTTACGCCATAAACGATCTGACCAAGGCAATGCAGAAGGACAACAAGATCAAGCGACAGGTCGAACACGTCAGCCACCGGCTGGATGTAAGCTGCCTTGCCTGAGCGCGCGCAGATCGCCTCGCAGGTCGTTTGAAAGCTGTGAGACCAGTGCGGACATCGCTGCGGCAAACTCGGCCGGGCCGTTTGATTGCAAGGGGGGACTCTCGTAATGGAAATGTTTTCGAAAGATGATGGCGCGCGGTTTTTCCCGCCACAGACTGATTTCAACGTCAAGCAATGCGGTGGAGCAGGTTCGGCTTTTTTGGAGATCGAACCGATAGATCTGTCCGTCCATACGGTATGCCGCAGGTATAGGACTCCCCGCGGGGACAACATTTTCAAATACTTTTCCAATCGACAGATCGCGCATGAGATCGCTTGCGACCATGTCTCCGGCAGGTGCGACCCACTGATAATGTGAGGAAAAGAACACCTCACGGGAGGGGGAAGTGGCGATCAACCGGGTGGTGTCATAGGGGGCGGGGGCGTTGAAAGCTTCGATCCGCAGCGTTGCCGGAAAGGGCGCGGCACAGCTCGAAGGCCGGAACCGGTAGTCGATCCGGTAATACTGTGCGGGCGGGGATTTGGGAAAAAGGGAGTGCAGGCATCCCGAAAGCAGCAGCGTGCTGAAAAGGCACAAAAGAGGCTGAAAGATCGGGGATAGGGCCCGAAGGCCTGCCCTGCGCGGCCAAATCCGGTGAAGCGATTCCATGATGCGTGTCCTCCCCGGGGGGATTAAAGACATTTTCCCGGTTCACTTGCCGTCAAACGGCTCACCGGGCTGCCTCACAGGAAATATGAGGCTGTTTGGCTGCCTCTTGATGGTTTGGGCAAACGATTTCAGTTCGGAAATGAGGTTGCCCAGCTCCCGCAGATCGCTTTCCAACAGCCGGGCGGAGTCGTTTACTTTGTCCCCAAGGTTCGAAAAGGTGGCGCTCCCGGAGGTAAGTGTTTTGTCAAAATGATCCGAGAGGCGTTTGAACGTTCCCGGCGGCAGGTTTGCGAGTTGCTTTCGGAGCTTTTCGGCAACCGCTCTGGTCGAGGCCAGGGCGGCGGAGAAATCCCGGGCTCCTTTGTTTGTGCGCTCCGGGGAGGCGGCGTGCGATAGCGTGGAAAACAGGGTCTCCGCATTCTGCGAGGCATGTTTCAGGGAGACCAGGGTGGCTTTGAGGTCGCCGCCCCCGGGCGACTTCGCCCCGGCCTGCTGCAGGAGATCGTTCACCAGGCCCGAGGTCTTTTCCCACGAGTTGGCAAGCCCCTGCAGATCGAGCGACATGAGCCTGGCATACAGGCTTTGCAGCCGCAGTTCGAGGACGTCGATTTCGGAGGGATACGAGCTGATCACGGGATAGGGGGAGATAAAGGTGATGGCCGGTGTGAGGCGCCTTATGTCCTCGGGAGCCCGGTCTATTTCGAGATAGTGCAGACCGGTGAGGCCCTGTACGTGCAGACGCGCGCAAACGGAAGAATCGACCCGGAAGTCTGCTCTAAGATTCATGACCACTTCGATCAGGCGACCGTCGGGGGCGATTGTCAGTCTGCGAACACGCCCTATGGGCACTCCCAGGTAGTCGACCCGTGCATCCTCGTGAAGACCTTTGACCGAGGCATTGAAGTAGGCGGCGTATGTCTTGGTCTTTTCGAACCAGAAGGCGGCCTTCAGCCAGAAGGCCGTGCCGATCAAAAGGGCCAGGCAAATCAGGGCGAACACGCCTATGCGGAATGGGCTGACGGTTCTGGCCAAGAAGTTCCCTTCCCCTCAGGCCCTGCCTCCTGCGGCGTGCCTGTGGAAAAAATCGTAGACGCGCGGGTCGGAGCTGTTTTCCATCTCGCGTGGAGCGCCGGTGGCGATGATGCCGCGAGCCTCGGCGTCGATCATGATGGACCAGTCCGAAATAGCCTTTATGGTGGGCAAATCGTGCGTAATGACAACCATCGTGATGCCCAGAACCTGGTTGAGTTCGAGAAGAAGAGTATCGATTTCGGCTGATATGACCGGGTCGAGGCCTCCTGTGGGCTCATCGCAAAAAAGAAGGCTGGGATCGAGGGCGAGCGCCCTGGCCAGGCCGGCACGTTTTTTCATCCCGCCGCTAAGCTCTGCGGGGTAATAGCTTCCGTAGCCTCCAAGCCGGACCATTGCGAGCTTCAATCGGACGATCTCCTCCAGTACCTCTCGCGGAGTGTCTGAGAACTCGCGGATCGGCAGGGCGACGTTTTCCGCAAGGGTTAGCGAGCCGATGAGCGCCCCCGACTGGAACAGGACGCCGATCCTCCTTCGTATCCCGTCGCAGGGGATGCTCGTCCCGCGTGCGGAGATATCATTTCCGTAAAGATCGAAGCTGCCCCGGGCGGGTTTTAACAGACCCACCAGTCCCTTCATGAGGGTGGTCTTCCCGCAGCCGCTGCCTCCAAGAATCGTCACAATCTGACCCGGTTCGATGCTGAAGTTGACATTTTCCAGTATCATCTTTTCTCCGTAGCCAAGGGAGACATTGCGGGCGCAAAGAGCGTACTGCGAAAGATCGGAAACAGTCGGTAACATCACGGCGGACCCTCCGGTCAAAATCCGTGTGGGCGTTGCAGGGCAAAAGAGCCATCCATGACCGGATGGGAAAAATATAAGAACGGGTTAAAATTTTTGCACGGAGCAATTGGGAGGTATCTGAAACGGCGGGAAGTTCTTCGCGCTTCTGCACATTCTACCAGCCCAGAAAATAAAAAAGTACCGTCAGTATGGCGTCGGCAAAAATGATCAGGAAGAGTCCGCTAACGACCGCCGAAGTCGTCTGGCGTCCCACGCTGTCGGCTCCCATGCCCGTCTGCAGGCCGCGGAAACAGCCCACAAGGGCTATGAAAAGAGCGAAGACCTCTGCTTTGAGAAGCCCTCCGGCAAGATCTGCGAGGGTGAGGGCGGTGTAGACCTGCTGCATGAAAGCGTAGGGCGTAATATCCAGCGAGATGTGGGAAACGGCGATTGCTCCGAGAATCCCGGCAAAATTGGCCCACATGGTCAGAAGTGGTGCTGCGGCCATAAGAGCCAGGACTTTGGGCACAGTAATGAATTCGGTCAGATCGAACCCCATTACGCAAAGGGCGTCCAGTTCTTCGCCAACTTTCATGGTCCCGATTTCGGCGGCGAAAAAGGAACCCGATCGCCCCGCAAGGAGCATGGCGGTAAAGACGGGGGCAAGCTCGCGGGCCAGGGCGAGACTGACCAGGTTGGCGACATAGATATTGGCGCCGAATTGTCTCAGCTGGATGGCCGCCTGGAACGCCATGACCACACCCAAAAGAAACGTGATGAGAAACAAAATAATCATGGCTTCCGAGCCGGCCAACTGCAAATAATAGAGGATCTCCCGTCCGCGGAATCGACTCGGGTGGCTCACCGAGCGCGCCACAACGATAAAGAACGCCCTGCAAAATCCGGCGAATTCTTTGAATTGAGTCGCCTCTGCGATGAGAAAGGCCCCCAGGCGGGTTACCAGGGAGCCGGGGGGCAGGGCGGATTGCTTCTCAGCCGGTGCGTCTCGTTCGAAATACTCCAGAAAGCGTTCGACGGAAGGGGGGCCGGACTCGATGCGGAGCCGGACACCCCTGCGGCGACAAAGTTGCTGGAGCGAGCGCAACAACGCAACACCGGCGCTGTCGACTTTGGCGACCCCGGAAAGGTCCAGAGCGAGGGAGTCACTATCATTTCCGGCGATGAGGGGAGTTGCGCTTTTCCAGATATGAGCGGCGTTTTCGAGTGTGAGAGGGGTGTGGAAGGATATGATCAGCTCGCCCTCGGAGGATCTCCCCGTTTCAAAGGGTAATCCTCTTTCCACGAACATATCCTTTCCGCTGGAGGTTAGCTGCCTTCGTTAATCTTCTCCCTGAGAACGCCGGAGCACTTGAAGGTCACTACGCTGCGGGGCGAGAGAATGATCGGGTCGCCTGTCTGCGGATTGCGTCCCCGGCGCTGGTTTTTGCCTTTTACGCTAAACTTGCCAAATCCGCTTATAAGCACGTCTTCGCCCTTTTCCAAGGTGTTTTTCATGATTTCAAAAAGGGTGTCGATAATCTCGGCCGATTCGGTCTTCGTGAAAATGTTTTTGGCAAACAGGTTCTCGACTATCTGAGCCTTGGTCAACGTCATAAAACTCTTCCTTTCCTTGCATCGTCTGCCAGGTAATTTTCGTAAATTCTTAAAGGATTATTGTCCGCTTTTCAAGTGAAAAGGGGCCTCCCCGGGGTGGAAGCGATTCATTTTTTTAGAAAAATCGCTTTGGACGCACCTCTTGTCCCCCTCACAAGGCTTTATCCGGTGTCCCTCCGAAAACCCGGACCAGGGTGTTGACTGGACCGGGTTTCCCCCCTTTGCAAAAAGGGGGCAGGGGGGATTTACAAGGGGTATTCAACTGATTTATTTGTAAAATCCCCCTGATCCCCCTAAATCCCCCTTTTCAAAGGGGACTTGTGCAAGAGTCACCCGACACGTCCCGGGGTTTCCGGATAAACACTATCTATGACCTCTATGAAAGGCCCCGGGATAATGGCCCCCATACCCCCCGTGATAGTAGCGATATCCGCCCCATCCTCCGTAGTACCGTCCCGACCACCCGCCATAGCTTCGGTAAGAATACGCGGGATAAAAGCCCCCAAAGCCGTAAACGGCTGGATAGACGTAGACAGGCGGTGGAGGGGGCTCCACATAAACGGGCTGGACATAATATCTTTTCTCAACCCGATACTCCCTCACAACGGGATGATAGACTCTCGTTATCCCCACGGTTCTCTCGATCACTTTTTGCTGATCGCTGCAAAGTGCCGAATAAACACTTCTTCCATGATTTCTTGCCGCTTCCATAAGGCGAACCCGTTTCGGCGAAAGCGGCATGTAGCCGGACCCCGTTGTTCCTTCAATCCACACTTTGTGCCTGAGAGATTTATAATGCTCCACGATCACAACATCACGCCGTCTTTCCTGGATAGCCTGGCCGGCCAGATCGATGAGCCTTTCGGGCCCATATACGTTTACCGACTGTTTCGCATCTCGATGGTAGCCGGCCTCCCGTCCTTGCGCGAATCCCGACTCCGTTTGAGCCCGGGAAACCGATATCAAACCCAGAACTACTCCCGGAATGATGAGAAAAAAGAACAGCCCCCTTTTCATCCGACTCTCCTTCACATTTTGAGCTCAACGAAACACAACCATGTCGCTTGAGACGAAACTGGGGCCTGTATAGTCTACAGATGCAAAGAACAGAGTAAAATAGCCAAAACTCGGTGATGGGAAGGGATTCCACGTTGGAAACCAAATTTTATTTTCTCACCCTTGATCAGATGAATCGGCTCTGTTTCCCGAAGCTCGTAACCAGTACATCTTTTTTCGCCCTGGTCGCAGAAACATAGAGCAAAGCCCGTTCCCGGAGTTCGTTTTCTTCGACGGCCAGCGGGTTATCCTGGCCCTCCAGTACTATTTGCAGGGGAACGACACCCTCATTGACTCCGGCAATAACGATGTGATCGAATTCCAGCCCCTTGACCCGGTGCATGGTCGCAAGGCGAAGTCCCGGAGCACTCCGGTTTTCGGCTGCATTCCTCTTGACGAGGTAGGTGGCGAACCCCGCTGCTTGCAGCGCTGCCTCGTATTGCAGAAGCAGATTGTGTGTTCGACAGACCAGGCAAGCTGAATTGACGGGAACGGACTCGGACTCCAACTGCTTCAGATGATTCACGATAAAATCGGTCTCCTCCGCCATGGACGGCAGGTTCACCACCCGGGGAGGGTCTCCGTGAAGCAGCGCCTTGTATCCCTTCTGGTCATCGACGCCGGCGTCCAGATCGTCGATATTCCGACCCTCGAGAAGCCTGGTCGCCCATTTTCTTGTCTCATCCGTGGTCCGGTAATTGATCTTCAGTTTGTAGCTGCGACCCTTGATGTTGATCCCGCACTGTCCCAATACCACCTTGTGCCTGTAGATCCTCTGGTGGCCGTCACCGACTATGAAGAGACCGTTCGCGCTCCCATCGGCGGGGATCATCTGTCGGATCAGCTTGAACGCCTCCGCGCCCATGTCCTGGCCTTCATCGACAATTACGGCTTTGTATGGGAGGACCGAACCCTTGCTCTGAAGGATCACACGGGCATCCCGAAGCGCATCGACGGCCTCTTTGAACCCTTTTTCATTGAGCTGTGCCCGGTATTCCTCGAAGACGGGCCATATCTTTTTCCGCTCGACACGCTTGAGCTTCCTCCCCCGGCCGAGCCTGGACGCTTTCAAGTAATCCTCGCCGGACGAGACCCCCCGGGTCTGGATGATCTGCTCCCATTCGTCCCGGAAAAAAGCCTCCGGGAAGTCCAGGTCTTTGGGTGCAAGGTTCAGGGCGTTGGCCCAGCAGTCCCTCGTATCATCCTCGTAGACGATCGTATGTTCGTACCCGTTTTTCCGGAGAAATTGAGAGACCCAGGCATCCAGGTTGACCACTTCGATTCGCTTGAGGATGTCGACAGGACAAATCTTCCTCAGATTTTCACGGATGTCGGCGGCGAGATTTCTGGTAAAGGTCGTGAAAAGAATCCGGTCGCCGTCGGCCTTAAAGACGTTTTGAGCCAGGTGCCTGGCCCTGTGCATGGCGCAGACGGTTTTTCCGGTTCCGGCGCCGCCCAGCACGCGAACCGGCCCGTTGGCGTTCTTTTCGACTATTTTTCTCTGAGACGGATGGAGGAAAACCCGCCACTGCTCCAGGGGGGCATTCAGGATCTCGGCCAGCTCCAGCGCATCCTCGACGACATGAAAACGTCTCATCGTGTCGGGGTTCTCGAGGGCTTTGGCGAAGTCTCCGGTATCGACTTCTTTCTCGACTTCCGGTTTCTCCAGTTCCTCCAGAACCTCCTCGAAGGAATAACCGGCGGCATAGAGAAAAAGCGCTTCATACGCCTCCTGGGGCAGCACGGCTTCATGCCGGTCCAGGTCGGCTTCGGTCATGACGCTTCGAACGAGCGGCAGAAAGGGCTCGGGAACGCCAAGCCGGAGAAGGTGCTTATCCTTAAGGTCATGGAAAAGGCCTTTCTCTTCCCCGGCGGTATCTACGAGAGAAGGACCCGGCGCCGCCTTTCGGACGTCTACCACCTGTAGGCTTCCGGTCTCCGGATGGATGTTGTAGACCTTGTTTTCGGCCCATTGGTAGGCCTTGTCATGATGATCCACCCACAGGAGGAGGAATACGTTGCCGACGTCGGGTTTCAGGACAATCCCCCGATAGGTGTCGTCAATTCGAACGCTCCGCAGATTCGGGTCCTTGCAATGCTTGATTTTTTCGTAATTGATGGCGGCCGCAGCCGGATTCAGTCGGAACTTTTCGACGAATTCCCTCACCTTCGACTGCTGCTTGTGAGGGACCATGGAGAAGGCTTTCAAAAAGTCCGATGAAATTGCAACCTTTAGATCACCAAGCACTGCTTCCATATCTTCTCCTGTCCATTATGTCTCATTCCCTGTCATTAAGAACGGGATTGTGTCGCCGGGCCAGTCTGCGAGAACATCTGAAGGGCGCTCGTCGGATCGAGCACCGCTTCGGCGACAGGCGAGACTCGCCAGCCTCTTTCCACATAGAGGACCTCAAATTCCATTTCCTCGGCGAGCAGAAAGGCAACCTTGGCGGACGGCCAGCCCAACTCCGCTGTCGCGATTACCGCCCCTTTCTCGTCGCACAATTCATATCCGGGCTCCGGAAGGGAAATTCCGCTCGCTTCGATCAATGACAGAAATGGATGAAACGAGATTTCGGTTACAGATTTTATCGACTTGAGTTGTTCCGATTCAAAACCCGGGTTCGCACTGGGTTGAGGCGGCTCCTGTTCCGAAAGAAAGGGCGAATATTCGCCCTCCGAGATGCCTCTCGAAGTGAGAAAGAGAACCCGCGGCACGAACTGGTAGACGTTGAAAAGCCTGATGAACCCATTCCAGGCGGCCTTGAAGGTCGGAAGCAAAGCGATCTCTTCGTCGTCGTAAAAGCGGCACCTCACTTCGATGTTCTCCAGCCTGCGGCCTTCCATGTCTTCTTTGGAGTTGCAGACGAGCATCTTAAGTATCGGTTTACTGTCCTCGTGAACCTGATCGTTGACCCCGAAATAACAGGACCCGTTCGGATCGTTCTCCAGCGCCAATTGAATTTGATCCCACGGTGCGTCCTTCACGAGCATCTCTTTGGCAGACTCTATTTGGCTCGCTGTTCCCAGTTTTTTTGTGGCAAGTTGGATCATGGCATGGATCAGGGAATACTGTTTCCACATCTCAACATCCGGGGTTGCCAAAAACCGGAGCAGCATCTGAAAACCCGTAGCGGTGACCATATCCGAAAGCTTCTTCACACCGAATGTTGCGTCATAGGCATCGAGAAACTTTCCGAGCATGGCGCCGTTTGACTGTGTGAAGTTGGCGAAGTAGGCCGACTGGGGATTGAACTCATTTTCGATATCGTTCCACGACAGGGAGAAGACGAGATACTTGCCACTCCGGACGAGGGCCGTTCTCTGGGCCAGGTCCTTCCCGATCCTGTTATTGAGGGCGGCCCCATCGGCATGGAACGAGAAGCCGTCGGTAAAAACCGCAATGGAAGGCCTGCTGTCTTTTTGCCTCTCCGGGTGAAAGACGAAATCGATCTTGCTCGGAACCAGGACGCCGCTTTCGGGGCCGACACTCACCTGGGGCTCGATGTAGTACCCATTCCCGTTTATCTTGAGATACCACCCCGGCTTTCCATTGACGATATCCTGTTTAAAGGAAACAGGCTCATCGCGAAATTTGACCCTCCTCACAGCCTCGATAAAACGGGCTTCAAGCTCGCTGTCGAATAAGGCGTTGACCGATATCTTGCTTACGGACTCCGTTTCAACGAGAGCGTCCCTGCCCCTGAGGGCCTCGGATAAAACCAGTATGGCCGCGTTTCGGGAGATATTCGCCATGTCGAAGTTCATCCGGTAGGCGAAAAGACACCGGTAGCACCCGTCTTTCTCAGGCTCTTGTTGACAGCGGCAAGACCTCAAAACCTCCAGGGCGGCTTCGAAGACATTCATGAGGGGCTTTTCGGCCCGGATCAACTGCTTGAGATACCCCGTTCCTCCGGGGACCACGTCGTAGAGGACGAGATACTTCCTCTTGTGGGACGTTCCGGCCACCGGGTCCTCATAGACGGTGGTTTGAAGATGATCGATATTTCCCTGAAAGACTTTCTTGAGTCCCAGAAACAGTGCGGCGATGAAGGAGTGGAGCTTTTGGTCCGAACCGGCAAAGCTCGTCATGGGGAGAAGTATTCGGATGGCCTCCGAAGCAAACTCCCGGTACATGTAGAGACAGTCGAAAACGTTTTTTTCGGGGCTTCGAATCCTGTGCTTGCAGGTCACCGCATGCTCTACCTTCTTTCCGCTTGTCTGGACCTTGCCGCACTCGCGGCAGATCGAAAAGCCCTTCTTCGGGACCTGGTGGCCGGCGATATCGATGCTCTCCCCGACAGTCTCCTTGTTTCCGAAATTCACCTCTCGAAAGGTCGCCCTGCTCAGATACTCGAACCCGAAGGGAAAATCTTCCCGATCGATTTTGAAGGCTTTCTCGATAAACTTCTCCTCGGCGTCAAAGAGCATGCGCCTGTTGTAAAACTCAGGCTCTCGATCATCGCTGTCGTCCTGATTTCGGCTCTCTCTATCGGAAGTCGTGGCGATCACCTGGCGCATGCGGATCATGCGGCGTTTCTGTCCGTCATCAGCCCAAAGAGGGCTTCCGCATTTCGGGCAAGCGGTCTTGTCTTCCCCTGAGGCCACAAGTTCGTGGTAACTGCAACTGTTGCAGAAGCGCCATTCTTCCATCTCGGAGGTCGCCATATCGATCTGATCGACGGTGACCTTCCGACCCTCCGCATAGAACCTGTTGGCGGGAGCCAGTTCGACTATGGCGCTCGCGGCCGGCCGTTCGTATTCAAATGCGACGGTTTTATAGTTTCCCTGGCCGTCCGCGTTCTTTCTCTTTCGGTAGATAACGGAGCGAAGGATCACCCCCGCCTGCGGGAAGGCGTAATTGGGAAGGAGCCCCTCGTCGGTGAAGAAGTTGAACGTGTCCTTATCCACGATGGATTTGATGATGCTGTTGATAGAGGACTTTTCGAGTTTCAAATCGTCGAGGTCCGCCTCGTAGTTCCTGTCCCGTATCGGGTCGTTTTCTTTCTTTTTTATCTGGTAGCTGAGCTTTTTCACCCGGTCCTGAAGGGCGCGTTTTTCCTTGTCGATCGCATTCAGTCCGTTCAGGATCCGGTATCGCAGGTTCTGTTCGCCTTCGGCGCCCTCGACAAATGCCCGGAGATTTTGCACAGATTCTTCCGTCAGAGAGCCCTGAAATATCCGGATGAACCGCTCGAACAGGACCGTTCTATTGTTTTCGATGAAATCGAGAAGGTTGAAAGGGAATCCGGTCTTATCCTCCTTCTTGAGGTTGGCGAGCACCTGCCCCAGCTTGTATGGGATGTTGATGCCGGACGGTCCGGTTTCAATCCACCTGTCGAAACAAAAGGCCGTAAATTGCCTCTCGAGGACCGCAGGGGCGTTCAGGAAACAGCCGGGAGGCTCCACGCGCCCGGCAATCATCTCCTCGGGCTGGTCGTAGAAGTACAGATCGTGAGGTCTTGCGCCGGCGACGGTCATGGCGAAAGAGTTCCCGTCCCGTCTTCCCGCCCGCCCGATTCTTTGCAGGTAGTTCGATTGGGCCGGGGGGACCGAGCAAAGGATCACCGATGATAGATCGCCGATATCGATACCCATCTCGAGGGTCGGCGTGCAGGAAAGAAGATTCGGGTCCCAGGGATTCTCGCCGCTGATGAAACTCTTCTCCAGCGACTCCCTTTTATCCCTCTGCAACAGGCCGGTATGTTCTCTCGCAAAGACCCTCCGAACGTCGCCCGTGGAATAGAGCTTGCCGTAATAGTCTTCGGTGTAAGGCGCCTCCTCGTAATGTCCCGGGCATTCGAATCTCAGGCAGGAGGCGCCCCTCCACCACGCCGAGGCCTCCTCGGCTGCCGAGACTCCATGGCCGCAGGTATCGCATCTGTACTGCTTCACATCCTTTCGGACAAAAACCGCAGACCGGCTGATCCCCCAGACATCATGCCCATGCAGCTTCACCTCCTCGAGGATTCCAATCTTTACGAGTGCAGGCAGGACCAGCTCGAAGATCCTTTCCGAATAGATATCGATGCGGGGATACAGGCAGCAGAAGTTTTTGGCCACCCAGTCCTCGTACCAGGTCTTTGCGCTTCCCCTTCTGATGAGGGTATCGAATCGTGTTCCTCCCCTGGTCGTCAGAAAGACCGGGGTGCGGGAGCTTTTTCCGAAATTGGGCATGTGAGAGATCATAGTGATTGAATAGTAACCGCCCCAGTTGTCCACATAGGTTTTGAGGTCCGGATGAAACACCCCTCCCTTTGTCCGCAGCTGAGTCAGGAACCCGAGCAAAAACCGGAGAAGCGTCTTTCCATCCAGTTCCCGAAGGCAACCGAGTTCATTTTGGAGCTCTTCGAGCAATGGTTCGATCGCTTCCCTGAGCAGCTCTATTTTAACACTTCCTATCGAAGAGCCGGTCTTCTCAAGTGTCCTTCCGATACGGCAGTTGAACCCGTATTCGCTGGTGATCTCCCAGTCGATCCGTTTGCGAACGTCGTCGAGAAGAGTGCTTCCATCCGGCAACCTGCCGCTATCGACCAGCGATTCGTAATCGTCAAACCAGGCCATGTCCGGCGCGAGAAACGTGCTGATAAAATCGTTCTCGCCCTTTTCCTTCAGCCAGTATTCGGAGAACGCGGCCGGGACCCGGTCCAGGGAAAGCTCGCCGGGTTCCTGGTCGATGAACTTCTGTAGAGCGCTCCGGAAATTGAATCGATAGGTCCTGGCGGAGAAAAAGGCAGCCCGGTGGGAGGCATCCTGAACGGAGTCGGAAAAGGTGAGAAGCTTCTTGTCATCGTTAAAAATCGACGAATACACCTGGCTTATGGCGACGCTCGTAAGGCTCGCCGCCCTGGAGCCGACAATGGCAAGGCTGCCGTGGCTGTCGCAAAACGGGCAGTTGTGAGTTCCCCGAACCTTTTCATCCCTCTTTATCCTTATGTTCGCGATGAGGACCGGAACGATTCGATCCTTCTTGCCGCAAACCGGACAGACAGAGATTTTGTCTCCCTGCCCCAGATGGAGACAGTGGCCGCAGACCCATTTTGCGAACTCCCGCTGACCGAGTTGGACCACGCGCTTGTCAGTGGGGAAGAGATAGGTGAGGGTGGGGCTGTAATTAAAAAACGAAGCGTAAAAATGCTGAAGGTCGGGGTTTATCGAGGTGTCCTGCTCTCTCTTTGTCCCCGCCCAACCCATGGCGCCGCACTCCCGGCAGTGGACGACCGGAAGGTGGGATTTTCCCTGCCCGTCGTTGAGATCGTCGGAGAACCTGAGCCTTGGCTCCGGACCTATCAAGGCTACGATGCGCCTCAGTTCCCTCGCCCAAAGCTGAAGCCTGACGTTTAGAAACGGCTGGAGTCTTTCACCCGGTTTGACCCGGGCGCAGGAGACGAGGGACAGGAGGCTTCCGAGGACGTTCTGCTTATATTCCACGCCGCCGCCTGGAAACTCGGGAACCACCCTGTCCAATTCCTGGATGATCTCCGGGAACGGCGCGACGCCGTTTCTTTTCTCGAGGATCATCAGAAGATTTCGAAAGAAGGCATGCTGCTTCAACTTCTCCGACAGGTCGATTTTCCATTGTTCTTCCGCCGGGTCTTCGATCGCCTCTCCCAGCCACAATTCATACTGAGTCCGAATGTAGGAAGAAAAATCTGAAAACGAGTCCGGCTTTAGCCTTTCGGCTTCTTCCGGGGGGACGGCTGCGATACGGGTAATGAAGGAGTCTTTGAGGAACTCACCCGGACTCAAAAGTGATTCCGCGATCACCGAGTCGCCGTCGAATTCTTCCCCGAAAACCTCGCTGCTGTATTCCTGAAGGTCCTGGTAGCTCTCCTCGCCGCCAAGGGTAGCCGAGGTCCCTACGCTGCAGAGAAATTTTTTCGGGGTCTTCAAGCGCTCCTTCAACCGCCGAATCAGGCAGGCGAGGTCGGTCCCCTGGGCGCCATCGAAGGTATGCAGTTCATCGACGACGAGGTACTTGAGGGTTTCCGGCCCGTTGGCCTGCCACAGGGAAAAGTCCTTCGGGCGGATCAGCAGATAATCGAGCATTTTATAGTTGGTGAGAAGAATATCGGGGGGATTGTTTCGCAGAGTATCCTTGTCGGTGATCACCCGGTCTTCCGCCATTGCCATGGCGGCGTGTACTTCCCTCTGCCCGATGAAGAGTCCCGCGCGGATCTTGTCTCGAAGATTCGGGTTCCCGTGAATCGCCCTCGCGAGTCGCTTCGCCTGGTCGGTGGCAAGGGCGTTCATGGGATAGATGATGATGGCCTTTATCCCGGGTTCTCCGCGATGGCGGCGGCAATAGTCAAGGACGGGGTAGAGGAAGCATTCCGTTTTACCGGACCCGGTTCCCGTGGCTACGAGGGTCGATTTGGCGTTTTCGCCGCTTAGCCGCCGGAAAGCCTTCTCCTGGTGGAGATAGGGAGTAAAGCCAAGAGGGACGTCCCGGAAAAATTCGGTCTCGCAACTTCCCAGCCGGAAGGGAAGCTTCATCGAGAGGTATGGTCCTTTGAACAGTTCATCCGGAATGGCGATCAGCCGGTCGACAATCCCCTCGAAGAAGGGGTTGGATACAGGGAAGGTGGTTTTGAGAAAGTTTTCGATGCCTCGTTGGACCTGTTTGGACACGATGGATGGGATCATCACTTCCTCGATAATGGGGAATTTAGGATGCCGACGGCTCTAACGTCACATTGCCCTCCAGATTCGGGATTAATCCTGGCGGCCTGTCGCCGCGCCGACGCGGTTGCCCGGCCCCGCCCTGCCCGACCGGCTGCGCCCGGGGAGGGTGGCGGCGCTTGAACGGGACCTGGTATCAGGGCAAATCATAGATATCGTCGCGGGTGAGCTTTCCCTTAACACCGAGCGGCCACACAGCAAAGGTCGATTCATCTTTTTTCCCGGCCGCATCCTGTCGTTGCTCATTGCTCCGGGCCCTGGTTCGCAAACCTTTAACCCATCGCTCGATGATTTTAACGTCCTGTTCAGACAAACCGCGAACATTTAGCGTATCGGCCATTTTGTTTTCTCCCGTTATATGACTCCAAACTGCGAAGGATCGCAATACTCCACGGAGACGAAAATTATTGTTGAGAAGACAATGGGGCCAAAGCAGCCTTCAAGCATGCGCAGACGCCTTGCCAGTCCCGCTCCGATACGTGTCCGACGAGCACCGGGTGGGTAGCGGGCGGCAACGTGGCGAAAAAGGATCGAAAGGTGGAGGGGGCTCGCAATCCCGCCTGGGACCAGTCTTGGAGCATGTAGTCCGTTGGGCCTGGGAGCACCGTCTGGCTGGTAATGAGGCAGACAATTAAATCAGGTCGGGAAGTGTGATACACCGGCGAGGACACCACTATCGCCGGTCGGCGCTTAACGCCGCTCACTCCAGGGAAGTCGATCGCCACCACGTCACCGGGACTAAACAAGATCCTGTTCCTCGGGGTAGAGTTCGCTCGCATACCGCAAAGCTACGGACGTAAGGTCTCTCTTGTCTTCATCGCTCCAGGTCTCGCTACAATCCAAAATTACGCTCGACTGGCTCAATTCCTGTAAAATCATCGCGGCCAGACGAAGTCGCTCGTTGGGCGGCAGGGCATGAACCGTGGTGGCAAAAACCTCTTGCGCAGTCATCGCCATATCTTTTCCCCCTCTCAAAACTGCATTCTCATTATAATGGAAGCCGAGAAGACAAGCCAACCCAACTTAGCGGCTTTTGCGCATATGTTCCTGTACACCTGATAATAATCCCATCCGCCCGGATCGTCTCTCGAATTCCGCCCATGCGGTTTCATAATCCTCCTCACGGTCGCATTTATCAAAGGGGGCAAGATAGGTGATGGTTCGCTCCCGAGGTCCGCCGGGGAGGGTGTCGTCCATGATGGTCCGGGAGACGCTCCCGCTCTTCATGTTCTTGATGGGCTCCCACTCGGGCCTGGAAAAGCCGACGCCGGGAAGGCCCTTGCTCGCCGTGAACACGATGCGGCCGTTTTGGTCGTACCAGGTGTCGGCTTCGTATTGGCGAAGAACCGGGAACTGGACCCGGTAGATGGTCTTCAGTTCTTCCAGCGTGAGGCCCAGCGCCATGGAGGTGAGAACATCGATCTCCACGAGGGCCTGACGGCGCTCGTAGTCTGTGCGGAGAGCACAATGGCGGGTCCATTCCTGCGTGAGATTGGTGAATTTGGCGTTGTCGAGGCGGGGATCGTCTTTGGTCCAGCGGTCTAAAAAGAAATTCTCGTTGAAAACTTGCAACCACAGGTCGGCATAGTGGCGAACGACGCAGGAAAGTGTTAACGCACGGAGGTGAAGCTGCGAACGATACGGGGTGGCCTCGGCAAGTATGGGTAATTGGCTGATCAGGGATACGTTGGCATGCCCCATCCCTGTTGTCTTAACCCTAAAATCTATCGGGATCGAAAGGGACAGGCAAAAAAAGTCGATCAGGTGCTGGTTATCCTGAAAACAAGTTGCCAAACACGTATTTACGTGTCCGACCCCGGGTGGAAAAATACCGGTAAGCAGCGTTCGCTCTCCAGATTGGCTGAGCATTTCTCGATTGATTAATCTGAAAAAGCCTGAGACCGGGCGCTCATTCTCCCAAGGCGCCTTTGGCGTACGGCGCAAGTATTCACCCGCATCGCACGCCGGCACATAATTGGTGCGAGGCAGGTAATCATCAGGTAGTTCAGTCAGGTCGAGCACGTCATAATCGGAATTGAGCCTGCACTGGCTGCGCGGGGTCTTGTAAAAAGGATTCCCCACAAAAAAATGAGGCCCCGAGAGCACCCACTCATCGACGGATTTCGGAAAGCGGGTTTCGCGCCGAATCGTGCTACCCTTCACTGCATTGGTTTCGTCCCACATGACCGTCGAGAAATACTCGCCCTTCAGATCGCCGAGGCGCCTGGGCTGGTCCGCGAACTTCCGGAGGACTTCGACCAGTTCCCTTGAATGAAGAGCAGGCAAGCGCGCCTGATTGGCCGGTGTCCCTTCGGGATCATACAGCCCGGCAAAAAGCGCCAATTCATTTGCTGTGACATGCAGAACGCGGGCGGCATGGCCTGTGACATTCCACTGATTCGCGTCGTCTTTAATGCCCGGAACGGCACCACCGCCATAGTGGTTAATACTGGCATCCACGGTGGCAGGGAAGAACAGATTGGCGATATGGGAGAAACCGACCTGATTCGGGCGGCGCTCGCCATAGATGTTGATGCTGAATTTCGCGTGATGGTCGACATCCGCGAAAAGCTGCAATTCGTTCTGGAACTGAAAATGGCGTCTGAGCCTTTCATAAACGGCGCCCCGGAACGCCCCTCCTTTGGGATCGTCGTAAATCCCTTCAGGATGAAGAAATGCCGAGACACCCATAGCACTCCCAACCATCCAGGCCTGTGGAAGAAAGCACTTGTAAAGATTGGTCTGCATACCTTTCAGAGATGGGTAGTTCTGAAGGCCGTTGAGGAAATTCTGCACTCCTTCCGCCTCTTCGAATGAGGCGAGGTATGCGCTTCGGAGGCCATTCGGCGCAAGGGCTTCTTTCCTGAGCCCTGCGAGTTGAGGGGCAGTGAAAGACCTCAAAACGAAGAGCGGCTCCGCGTCGCCCATAACGCCCCCTTCGTTCCATTCGACCTTGATCCAGGGCGGATTGCCCACGATCAAATCGAACCCCTCGCGTTCTGCGAACAGATCGGCAAACTCGAGTTCCCAGTGATGAAACCGGTATTGTTCGGCCAATCTTGTGACAAGCCTCAACCGGTCAAACTTCCCGCAGAGGTTATCTACGTCTACAAAACCATACTGGTCTGCCGCGTTGAGCTGTTTCGTTTTTTTCTCGCCAGCCGGGAACATCCTGAATTGATTCCCGTCCATCGGAACGGGATCGTAGACGCTTCCCTCCAGAATCGCGGACAGCTCCAGCAGGTACTCATCGCGGCTCGGAAGAAGATCGGCTTGCTCGATGGGCCAAAACCAAAGGGCGCACCAATAATCCATGACCATTTTTAGTCGGCGGTACGCGCTGGAATTCCTGATGCCTTTGGATAGAATCTTCTCCCGAAAAATCTTGTCCTTTTCCTGGATGCTGAGGGGCTGCTTCCGTCCGGTCTCCCCGTTTTGGCCGAACACGGCCTGATTTTCCCGCGTCTCAGTACGGACCGCCTGACGATCCTGCGCGCACCTTTGCCAGAGCATGTCCACGGCCAGGGACAGCCTCGAAAGGGTTCGAATCTCGCCCTCGGAAAATGGTTTAATGAAGCTGTTTCGCCATTCCTTGATTTTTTTCAGTTCCGCTTCGGCCATCGCTTTGACCACCTTGTCGGTGTAGTCGGCCATGCCGTTGTCGGGCAGAAGAAAATGGTAGACCGTTTTGGAGGGCCGGTTTTGACTCAGGGGAACTCTCTCGGGGACGACGTCCAGCCACGTCTGCCTGCCTTTTCTGTTCTTTTCGAGAAAATCGGCGGAAAACACCTGTCTTCCCGCGCCAATCAGGGAATTTCCGGTAACCAGCCGCATTCCGAACCAGGGCACGTTGGAGCCCTCGTGAATGGTATTGAGCCAGAGGGACACTTCCGCCAGTTCGACGGCCGTGGGATTCAGATCCACCCCGTAAACGTTATTGGCGGCGATATAGGCTTTGACCTTCTGTTTCTCGTTTGTGTAGGCGTCATGACCTATGGTCTGCCCCGTTTCCTTCTGCTTGAGCTTGAGATAGGCTTCGGAGAGCTGGTTGATCGCTTCGTTTAGAAACGCCCCGCTTCCCATGGCCGGCTCGCAGACGGTAAGTTGCAGGAGGTCGTCGGCCTTTTTGTCTTTTAGCAGCTCTTTGAGGGCATACTTTACGAGACACCGGGTGAGAACTTCGGGAGTGTAGTAGGAAGCGGATTTTTCGCGGTTGCGCCCGGCAAGTCGATAGATGAAGGCCCCCTTCGGGTGCATCTTCAGGCTACCGTCGTCATTAAAGACCTTTTCGTTCTCATCATACTTGACGAGGTTTTCGGCCTTCACGAAGTATCCTGCGTCCAGTTCGTTGAAGGTGGCATCAGCCTTTTTGACCTCATAGAGATCGGTCTCGGCAAAGAAGCCGGTGCAGGAGAGCAAACCCTCATAGACTGCCCCCAACTGGTTGATCCCGAGCTGGGCGTAGCTGATCCTGCCCCGTCTTTCCCTGTTCCCCTTTGGCCGGGAGAGCGACAGAAGTTCCAGGACCCGCTGCAAGACAAAGCTCCGGAATTTTACCCGGCTGAGAATCGGGGTGTTCGCCGGATCGAAAAGATGGCTTTTGAGCGGCTGCATGCGGAAGACGGGCTTGCCGGCGGTTGCCGCCAGTTGCTGCGGACGAAAGCCCTTAAAAACCAAATCGAACAGAATTTGAAGGGACTCATGGATGAAGAAGCCGTTTCGGGCTTCATCGGTTGTGAGCTGGACCAGTTCCAGGTCGCGCAGGGATTCGAGGCTGTAGCCGGTTCGATACTCCTCGCTTTTCATCTGCGCATAGCCAAGATCCGGTCGGGCTTCGACGTAAAAAAGAAAAAGAAGGCGGTAAAGATACCGGAGACACTCCTCCGTCAGCCTGTCCGAGTATTCCTTCCCGTAGACCCCTTCCTTGAGAACATTGCGCAGGTAATGGACGGCCTCGTTTCCAATCAGCTCCACGGCTTCACGAACGGCATACTTGAGATCCTCGGAGACGGCAAAGGCATGTTTATGAGAGTTCTCGGCGAGGGTATCGAGAAGGCAAATCCCGTCTTCGGGACAGGTGGAGTCCCTGGAAAGCAGCGCCGCCACGGCGCGGAGCGTGGACGATTCCCTCCGCCCCAGGATCTCCGGCAGATCGAATCGGAGAAATCTTTTCTCGTTCCACTTCGATCGATCCAGCAGGATCACATCGAAGTGACTCATGAGCATGATCCACCGGGGGGGCTCCGATTGGGTGAAAATCTTTTTGGCGACCAGGTCGGCAAGGCGGTCCTGCAACAGCATCTTTTCGAGTTCAATGCCGGAATACTGGCACGGGACAAGGCAGAGTTCGAGAGGGGCAACGTTTTCGTCCGCCTGGCGTATGGTCTCGATCACCCACAGCTCCGGGACCCCGTTTTTCTTTTTGACCTCGCATATCAGGGGCAAAAGCTCGCCGGAATCCAGTTCCTTCACGACGGGTCCATACTGGTAGCCGAGAGCTTCGAGAAGCACCGGGAAGAACTCGTGCTGGGCTTCCAGGATGTCCTCGGGTTTTCTCAGCTTCTCGACCTGATTTCTAAAAGTCAAATACCGCCGGGCAAGTTTTTCGAGCTTCGCATAGGGCGGTTGTATGTCTCTTTCTTCTTCGAGCTTGCTCCAGGTGGAGAAGAGATTTTTCAGGTCCTGCTCGAGGATCACGCTCAGGTAGTGCTGGGTGTAGAATTCGTTTTCATTGCCGATTCCGGTAAGATCGAGAGCCATCTACCTGCCTCCCTTCAAAACAGAAACCACACGGATATATGGAGCCTTCTCCGTGGTCATCGTCTCTTCAATCCAGTCCAGAAATTCCTTGAATATCTTATCGATCTCCCGCCGTTCCTTCTCCTTTCGATCTCGAACGATCCGAGTTTCCGGCCCGTTCTGCGAAAACCGGAATTCGAGTTGGTGGTACTTTCTGTCTTTAAGTCGCTCGATTTCTCTATACTGCGCGTTGAGTTTTTCGTTGATGCAGGCCTCGAACTCGTCACGCCTTTCCTTCATCCACTCATAGGCTTTCGCGACCGCCAGGGGAACCAGCTTTTTGAGCGATGAGGCGTCGACTTCCCCACCTTTGTTCGGATACTGCTTCCGGTGGATTTCGGTTCTTTTGAGCACATCTTCCAGGGAGATGATGGAGAGGAACGTGTCGTTTACGAACTGAACGCCAAACCACCGGTGGACGAGGGGGTGTCCCTTCCGGTTCGGAACGAGACCCGACATGATAAAGATCGATTCATCCGACTGGAGGCCGCCGTTCAGTACCAGGACGGGCGCCTGGTTGCGGCCGAAGGCCGCCGTGACTTTATCGTTTACCCAGTTCATCACCGGGTGTTGTTCCCAAAGGAGGTGAATTTTCGGCCATACCAGTTCTTCTTTGCGACTCCGCTTGATTTCCTTCATGATCTCCTTGCGGTCGGCGGAAAGAACGAATCGGCCATTCTCCGGCCAAATCTCTTTTGGCAGGAATTTGAAACGGTTTTCGAGTTCGGAAGGGGCAGTGATGGTGGCGGTTTTCTGCTTGTCGTCGAATTCGGCCTGAACGGGCCGGTCGCGCCTGACATATTCCACCGCTTCTTTGAGGAAGGCAAAATCATCCGGAAACAGAGAGGCCATGAGCTGCTTTGCATCATCGGCCGCCTGCCCGGTCGGGACCTCTTCTTCTCCCCAGAGGATCGCCAAGGGATCGACGGCGGCTGCCTGGAGACCGGATTCAAAAGCCTTGGTGGTGAGATTGTCTTCTATGGCCCTGGCCGTGATGTTTTCTTCCAGCTCGATATCGTAGACGCCCATGAGGGCCGACGGATCGCCGATGTTCTTCATCGCCTGGTCGTCTTTATCGATGAGCAGAGCCAAAATCCGGGTGTCTCCCCGAATTTTTTCATTTTGGCTCTCGGTCATCAGGTAGAAGATGGTCGGCTCCTTCTCCTGACCATAACGGTCGATGCGGCCGTTTCTCTGCTGAAAAACCATGAGGGACCAGGGGATGTCGAAATGAATCATCTTGTGCGAGAGAAAATGGAGGTTGATGCCTTCGGAGGCGACATCGGAAGCGAGGAGCAGCCGGATCGGAGCTTCTTCTTTCCCGAAATCTTCGACGATTTCCTCCTGTTCGACATCGGACAGCCCCCCATGGAGGATGCTGATCCGGTTATCCTTCAATTTGAGGTCACGCTTGAGGTTTTCTTCCAAAAACTTCAGCGTCTCGATTCTTTCCGAGAAGACGACCAGCCTGTCCTCCGGGTCTTTGCCGTTCCAGCCCGGGCCGTTCTTTTTATCCCGGATGAGCTTCAAGAGGTTTTGATACTTACTGAAATCGCTCGGACCGATCTTCTTCAGGACATCGGCCAAATTTTCAAGAGAGGCTATATCGACGTCAAAAGAGGGGTCGTTTTCATTCTTCAGGCGATTGATCCGATGATTGACTGTCTGAAGGCATGCGGCCGGGCTGGAGAACAACGCCTTTTCCAGCGTAGTCTTGAAGAGTTTCCCCGCGGTTCGCCTCTGGTCGATCTTGGTGAAGTTCAAATCGGCCAAGGTATCGAAGACCTCCTCATCGAGGGGGGTCGCCTGGCACTTTATCTTGATTATTCTCCTCTCTTTGAAGGACTGCTTCACCTGGTCCTTGATGTCCTTTTTGAATCGCCGGACAAACAACCCCTTGATGTCTTCCGGGCCGTAGTTTTCCGGGTCGGGGATCGCGATGGGGTTGAGCATGTTCATAAGGCTCGCGAACGCCCCGGGTTTACCGTCATGAGGGGTGGCGGAGAGCATGATGAGCGTATCGGAACGCGAGGAGAGGAGCCTGGCAAGCCGGGACCGCAGGGAATTCGTGCCTCGTTCGGCCACGTTGTGCGCTTCATCGATCACGATGATGTCCCAGTAGCAGTTCTCCAGGTAGGTGCGGTATTCGATATCCTGTTTCAGGGTGTCGATCGAGATGATGGACCTGTCGAAGTAGAAGAACGGGTTCTGATAGGTGGGTATCCGGGAGCGAATTCGTTGTATCCCGATTGAATCCAACCGTGTGAGCGGTATGGTGAACCGGCTCCAAAGCTCTTTTTGAAACTGGGTGAGCATGCTTTTGACGGTGAGGACCAGGATTCGCTTCCCACGGCCTCGCTTGATCAGTTCGGTTAAAAGGACCCCGACCTCGATGGTTTTCCCGAGCCCGACGGCATCGGCGATCAGGATTCGCCGGCGGGGCTGCTTCAACGCCTGAATGGCCGGGTCGAGCTGGTATGGCACAACATCCATCGCCGCCTGGTGGCCGATGTAGAGATTTTCATCGGTCGGCGGAGTTTGCCGGAGCAGGCTCTCCATGTACAGGAGAGAATCCCGGTAATAGTTTGAGCCATCAGGAACCAGTTCGGTGTCGGCCGGGTCCATGACCTGGATGCTTTTGTCAATCTCGGTTAGAAAAATTGCTTCTTTATCTTTCACCAACTCTGAGAGCCCAACGACAGACAGGGCCTGTCCGCCGGTAGAAGTCACGTCCACCTTGCGGACCAGCCATTCCGCATCACGGATCACGACCCGTGCGCCAGGCGCAAAAACAGTCTTCAGCATCGAATCACCTCAAAATGAAGCAACCAGGTCGCTTTATTGAATCTCGTCGAGTTTTTGTCCCTGAAGAAAACGGCTCGATTCTACCACCCTGTCGGATTTTTTCCTCAGAAAAACCGGGGATATTCGGATTTTGAGTTCGGCGCACACGGAAAAATCATGGCGATAAACCGGCAGGGAGTTTGTGTGCCTATTTCGAACGCGAAAGTGGAGGGGCCATTGATTTCAATTTTACTTTTCGGGGGGTGGGGATCGAGACGAAGTGGAGATGCGTTTGTTGACGCATCCAACAAAAAAAGGGGAGCGCCCAATGGTTGGCGCTCCCCTCTGGTGTATCGACGGTGTATCAGTGTTCAAGATACGCCGATTTATATAATGTAAATCAACTGCTTGAATAGGCGGGAGAGGATTTGAACCTCCGACTTCCACCGTGTGAGGATGGCACTCTCACCGCTGAGTTACCCGCCCGCAGGATCGCGGCCGGTGCCGCAAACCAGAGCTTTTTATATCTGATTCACGTTCTTTACGCAATACTCAATCCCGGCAAAAGAAATAAATCTGCCCGCCGGGGGTGAAAAGAGGGATGGAGTTCGATCTTGCTCTCTCTATTCCACCTTCTTCTTGGCGATTTTTGCGCTTTTCTTCGGCGCCTTCTTCATTCCGGCAGCGGGTACTTGCCGCGCAGGTTTGGCTTTGGGCTTCGTTTTCTTTATTGCAGCGGGGCCGCGGGGCGCAGGTCCGGCTGCAGGCTTTTTAGCCTTCTTGTCTGCCGGCGGCCGGGGTTTGGTTTTAATCGCGCCATGCTCCAACTGTTCGTTCATGACCCGTACGTAGTCCTGCTGCGCCTTTTTATCCTTGAAATCGATTTTCAGGATCGCCTTGAGTTCCCCGGCGGCGGCATCGTAATTTCCTTCCTTCTCGTAAAGGTAAGCCGCAAGACGGTGGTATGTCTTTTGTTTGGGTTCGAGCCGGATCAGTTGCTGGAGCTCGGTCATCGTGGCTTTGTTGTCTCCGAGTTTTGTGGCGGCTTCGAGAAGATATTTATGCACATTGACCGAATTGGGATTTTTGGCCGCCACGCCACGGAAGAAGGCCTGCATGCCTTTGTAGTCTTTCTTTTGAGCAAAAGAGCTGTAAATGGTGTCCAGGTTGGAAGTATCGTTCGGGTTCAGCCTGGCAAGCGCGAGACGAACGTTCGCCTGCCCCTGCGCATTGTTCAACTTCTGATAGACCACAAGGAGCTGCTTGAGGTATTGAACGTTTTTCGGGTCCCGGGAGGCGAGGGTCTTCAGAGGAGGAAGCGCCTTATCGAACTGATTCTGCTGGATGTAGAGCATCGAGAGGTTGAACAGGTACTTGCGGTTATCGGGGTCGAGCCGAAGGAGTTTTTCATAGCAGTCGATTTGCCCTGCCTTGTCGTTTGTTTTTGCCGCCAGGGCCAACAGGTTTACGAGCGCCTCTTTGTTGCGGGGATTTTTCTGGACCATCGACTGGTAAATGGCTTTGGCCCGGGCGAATTGGCCTGCTTTAATGCTGAGGCCGGCGACGAGGGCCAGGGTTTTGGCGTCGTTGGGATTTTTGCGCAGGTACTGTTGAAAGGCATCGATAGCCGCATCCGTCTTGCCGCTCTGCATGAGGGTTACGGCCAGGTTGTACTGGACGTCGGCGCTCTTCATGCCGAACCTTTGGGCGTTTCGCCAGGCCTGGGCGGCGCCTGTCCAGTCCTTGCGGGCACCGGCCAGTTCCGCGATTTCCACCATGACCTGGGAGCGGAAAGCGGCCGGAATTTCCCGCTGGTGACTTTCGAGGAAACTCTGGGCCTGGGCGATGCTCTTTTTCTTCTTCAAATAGGCCAGAAAATCGCCGAAGGTTTGCTGGTCGTTGGTCATTTGCATCAGATCGAGGTAGACCTGCAGTGCCTTGTCGGGTTTATTGAGGGCCTGGTAGATGAGAAGGAGTTTTTCCGAAATATCCTTGGATTTTCCCGACTGGTTTATTTCTTTATAGAGCTGCTCGGCATCCTTGTAGTGTTTTATGTCGAAATAGAGTCCGGCAAGCTGAGTCTTGATGAGGATGTTCGAGCTGTTGTCGTGAAGCGCTTTTTGCAGGTACTCGATTCTGCGGTCCAGATCGGGTGTGGTGTTGGCCTTGTCGAGCCAGTCCTTGTAATCGAGTTGGACGAGGAAAGAGACCTTGCCGATCGGCCGGTTCCAGAGCAACACGTTGAAAACGAGGGTCTTGGGCGTTTCAAACGATTCTCCGGGGAAAAGCTCTCGTATGACCACGCCGGGGCTTGTCGTAACGGGCCTTATATCCACGTCGGCCGAGACCACGCGGACTCCCCATTGCAGCCATCCGTTTGTTTTAACGGCTGTGAGTTGCAGCGTGTCCCTGGGGTTGACGACGACCTGGGAGTCGGGGAGCAGCAGCATTTCCTGGCCGTTATGGATAAAGCTCAGAGCTATCAGTTTGGTGGGAAAGATTTTCCCCCTGGCGATAAAGACGAAGGCTGCGCCCAGCACGGCCACGGCCAGGACGGAAAAGAGGATGATCCTCCCATATCCCGCCGGCTGTGGTTTTTTCTTCTCCCTGCGGCCGCTGTAGAAGGGATCGGTGGACCCGTAAGGATAACCTCGCCTCGAATTCATCTTGCGTGTAACTCCGTAAAAGATAATTGCCGGTTGCCGGTTGCTCGTTTTCAGTGACTGACGGACAACCGGCAACTCTCGTAGAGTCTGCGGATCTCCTCCGGGCTTAAGGCCTTGTGGCCTCCGGGCCGCAACCCCCCGAGGGCGATCGGTCCGTAGGCTATGCGCCTGATTTTTAAAACCGGATGTCCGACCGCGAGTCCCATGCGTTTGATCTGGCGGTTCCAGCCCTGGTGGAGTGTGATCCTTAGCCAGGCAGAGCCGGGAAGGAGTCGCAGAACCTCCACTTCGGCCGGGGCGGTCACCCCCTCCTCGATCCGGACCCCGCTCCGCAGTTCTTCTATCGCTTTTTTGTCAGGATGTCCCTTTATTTTTACATCGTAGACCTTGGAGACTCCGTATCGGGGATGGAGGAGATGATTGGCGAGTTCTCCATCATTGGTGAGCAGAAGCAGGCCTTCTGCGTCATAGTCCAGTCTGCCCACCGGGAAAATACGCGTTCCAAAATCGGGGAAAAAATCCATTACGGTCTTGCGGCCCTGCGGGTCGGAGGCGGTAGTCACACAGCCTGCGGGCTTGTTAAAAGCGATGAGTACCCGGCCGGATTTGACGGCGATGGGTTTCCCGTCCAGCCGGACACGGTCTTTGGAAGGATCGACGCTGGAGCCCAGTTCCGCCCGCCGACCGTTTACCTCCACCCGGCCCTGGCTGATGAGTTGCTCGGCAGCGCGCCTCGATGCCACTCCCGCCTGCGCGAGGAATTTTTGAAGCCGCATTACTCCGGCGGTGTGCCGCCCCTGCATCGAGTACTCTCCCTCCCACAACCAACAACCAGCAACTGGCGACTAAAAACTAACAACTAGTGTCGCGTCCCGTAAATGCGATGATATTCCAAGTCCATGTTGGGCATCGCTTACGCTCAGCCCAACCTACAGTTCCTGGCAACCAGCAACTAACGTATCCCTATGGCCCGCCGGACAAGCTCCATGGTGGTCGATGCCTCGCGGGCGGCCCTGGCGTTTCCTGCGGCGATGACTTCGTTAAGCCCTTCGAGGTCGCCTTCAAGTTTGAGGCGCCTTTCGCGCATGGGCGCGAGCCGCGCTGCGACGTTGCGTATGAGGATTTTTTTGCACTCGACACAGCCGATGCCCGCGGTACGGCACCCATGGGCGATTTCCTCGATCTCGGAAGGAGAGGAGTAGAGCTTGTGGTACGCGAACACCGGGGACACCTCGGGGTTTCCGGGGTCGTTTCGCCTGACTCTTTGCGGATCGGTCATCATCCTGGAAATTTTTTCCGCTATGTCTTTTTCGGAATCGGTAATGAAGATGCAATTGCCATAGCTCTTGCTCATCTTTCTTCCATCGAGACCGGGAAGCACCGGCGCTTCGGTGAGAAGGCAGTCGGGCTCGGGGAATATTTCGGATTTATACAGGTAGTTGAACCGGCGGGCAATTTCCCTGGTGAGTTCCACGTGGGGGAGCTGGTCTTTGCCCACCGGCACTCCGTGGGCGCGGTAGATGATTATGTCTGCTGCCTGGAGCACCGGATAGCCCAGAAAACCGAAGTTTCCCAGGTCCTTCTGTTCGATCTGCTGCTGTTGTTCCTTGTAGGTGGGGTTTCTCTCCAACCAGGCCAGAGGGGTTATCATGCCGAGCAGAAGATAGAGTTCCGCGTGTTCCTTTATGTCCGACTGGATGAAGATAGTCGAGCGTTCCGGGTCAAGACCCGCGCTCAACCAGTCGAGGACCATCTCGCGCGTGTTTTCCCGTATGTTTCCCGGCGAGGCGTAGTCGGTGGTAAGAGCGTGCCAGTCGGCGACAAAGTAAAAACATTCGTATTGGTCCTGAAGCTTTACCCAGTTTTCCAGGGCGCCGTGCAGGTTGCCCAGGTGAAGGCGCCCCGTCGGGCGCATGCCGCTAAGTATTCTTTTCTTTTCAGCCATGACAGGCGTTGTCTCCCTCACAAGTTGATTCTATGTCACATTCTCATGCCCAAAATTCGCAAAAACACATATATAACCGGAGCTACCGTGTACGTCCATAAATCCGTTGCAATGAAGAGCAAAACGATGAGCATCCCCCATCTTTCGGTGCGCTGCAGGGGGAGTGCGATGCTTTCGGGCAGAAGCCCCACGGCGATTCTGCCCCCGTCGAGCGGAAGAATGGGCAGCAGATTGAAGACCATGAGGACCAGATTAAACAGCACCGAGTAACGGGCCATTTCATGAATAGGAAAAAGGACGGCTCCCGAGAAACCCGCAGGGCCTGCCCCCGAAGTCAGATGAAAAATAATGGAGCTTACGACCGCCAGCAAAAAGTTTGTAACCGGCCCCGCAATGGCGACCAGCGCCATGTCCCTGCGTCCGCCCCGCAAATTCCCGAAATCGACCGGCACCGGCTTTGCCCAGCCGAACAAAAAAGGGGAGCCGGTAAGCAGCAGGATCCCGGGAACGATTATCGTTCCGAACAGGTCAACGTGTGAAATGGGGTTGAGCGTGATTCTTCCCATCAGCCTGGCCGTCGGGTCTCCGAGCTTTTCGGCTACCCATCCGTGGGAAACCTCGTGGAGAATGATGGCCAGCATCAGCGGCAGGATCATGACGATGATTGTTTGAACGTGGTTCATGGACGCCCCTAGCAGAAATTTTTCCAATCCGTTTCCGAGGTTTCCGGAAAAAACTCGGGCCAGTTGGTTACGAGAAAATCGATCTCCTCGCGACGACTTTGGACCTCTTTGTTGATTCTTGCATCGAGAAGCCGGTCGAGTATCCGGCTGTAAATCCGCCCGGGAGGAATTCCCATGGCCTTTAGGTCCTTTCCCTTCAGTTCGGTCTGCGTATTCCTGTACCGATGGAAAAAATGACTCACGGCTTTTCGCGTTGCTTCGTGTTGCGCTTTGCCCATGAGGAAGAGCAATTCCTCGGGCCTGAAGGGCAGAAGAGCGCGGTAGACTTCACTGGGTTTTCGGCTGGGCAGGTCGGGGAAAAAGGAGTTGAGCAGCCTGTCGGTGTTTTTAAGAGTCCAGAGCAAGCGGTCCCGTTGAGGGAGAGTCAAAAGGAGCCGTTCGCAGGCGTTTGCCGTTTCCGCGGGCGAAAGGTTCGAAAAAAGCCCGAGAAGATAAACCTGCCATCGTTCCAGTGGTTCGTCCAGAAAACTCAACCGGTACCAGGAAATGACCTCCCGCAGTCGGGCGAAAAGCTCCTGCATTTTTTTGTCGAAATTGATTTCGGCGGAAAGCGCCGGCATGACGGCGAACTCTGCCACTCGGCGCAGGGCCGGAACCGGATCGTCTTCTTCCAAAATAAGGGTGATTTCATGAAAGAGGCGGCGGCCTCCCAGTTTTTGAATCAACCCCAGACGCACGGCGTTGCGAATGAGGGAGGCGGTCTGCTTGCCGATCCTGAAACCGAAACGCTGTTCGAAGCGGATTGCCCGCAGAATTCGCGTGGGGTCTTCGATGAAGCTCAGGTTGTGAAGGACCCTGATGATTTTGTCTTTAACGTCGCGCTGCGCGCTGAAAAAGTCGATCAACTGCCCGAACTCGTCCGGGTTCAGCGCAAGAGCCAGGGTGTTGATCGTAAAATCTCTTCGGTAAAGGTCCATCTTGAGCGAACTGAATTCCACGACGGGAAGTGCCGCCGGGTGTTGGTAATACTCAAACCGGGCCGAAGCGATGTCTACTGTCTGACCTTCGGGGAAAACGAGCATGGCCGTACTGAACTTCCTGTGCAGTTTGACCTTTACCTTGTGCCTTTCGGAAAAGGCCCTGGCGAATTCGATTGCATTTCCCTCCACGACGATGTCGAGGTCGAAATTGGCGCGGCGCAGGAGGATATCCCGGACGAATCCTCCGACCGCATAGGCCCGATAGCCCAGGCTTTGAGCCAGCAGCCCGAATTCCTTTAGCATGGTGATCATGCTCTTGGGCATCTGCTCGGCCAGCACCGAGTATATGTTTTTTCGCTTCGACCAGTGTGCGAGGGTTTCCTCATCCGGGACCATTCCTTCCTCCGAGTGGTCGCTCAACATGAGATCGAGCAGGTCGCGCCGGGTGATCACTCCCAGCACCTTGCCGGCGCTCACAACGGGCAGGATGCGCTGATGACGTTCGACGAGGTAGGTCTGGATTTCGACCAGTCCCGCCTCCGGTCCCACAGAGGCGATGTCGGTATTCATGAATTCGGCGACGGTCTGTTGAGTCAGACCGTGGAAGAGGGCTTTCTCAAGCACCTGGCGCGTGATGAGTCCCACCAGTGCGCCTTTATCCAGAACGGGCATGGCGTTGATATTGTACCGCACCATGGTGAGTTGGGCTTCGCCGATTTCCACCTCGGGCTCGGTATAAATTGCCGGGCTCGTCATGAGGTTTTCAGCCGCCGGGTAGGGGCGAATGTGCATCCGAAGCGCTTCCACCAGCTTCGTTTCCGCCTGGACCAGGGTGAGGTCCTTGATGCTGGCCGAAGCCGCGGTCGCATGCCCGCCGCCCCCGAAAATCGAAGCCACCGCCGCGACATTGATCTCGGGAATGCGGCTTCTGGCCACCAGGTAGACGCGGTCGTCCATGCGGGCCAGGGCGAACACCACGTCCAGGTTTTCGATGTCTCGCAGCTTGTGGACCAAAACGGCGAAATCCCCCACGTACCGGTCGATCGAAACGGTGGTAAGACACACGTCCACGCCGTTGAAGTTATATTTTTTGGCCGACAGGATCAATTCGTTCAAAAGAGCTACCTGTTCGGCGGTGAGTTCCTGGGTCACCATGTCCGAGACTACGTTGAGATTTGCGCCCGAGCGGAGCAAAAAAGCGGCGGCCTCGAAATCCTCAGGGGTCGTGCTGCTGAAGGTGAAGGACCCGGTATCTTCGAATATCCCAAGGCTCATGATGGTCGCTTCCTCGGCCGAAACCTCTATGCCCCGCTCCTGGAACAGCTTGGTGAAAAGCGTTACCGTGGAGCCGACATTTTTTACGACCGACAGGTCTGCCCGGACGTCATCCCCGGCATCCGGATGATGGTCGTAGACGTGCACCTCCATGCCGGGTTTGTTTAAAATATCCAAGAACTTGCCGATTCGAGAAGACTGCCTGGTGTCGACCAGGATGAGCTTGGTCACCTGGTCTATGTCGATGTCTCGAAGCCGCTTGAAACCGTAGATATACATGGTGGATTTTATAAAATATTCGCGCAGAGTGCGTTCCTGCGACCCGGGAAAGACCAGCATGGCCTCGGGATAGAGCTTCTTTGCCGCAATCATCGATCCCATTGCGTCAAAGTCGGCGTTTATGTGGGTGGTTATCACTTCCATGCTAGTCGGTCACCGCTCGCACTGCTCCCTGCTCCCTGTTCACTGTCTTCACGGTCTGGGATGATATTTGCCGTGTATCTCCTTCAACCGCTCCCTGGCGACGTGCGTATAGATCTGGGTCGTAGAGATATCGGAATGGCCCAGCATCACCTGGAGGGAGCGCAGGTCGGCGCCGTTTTCCAGAAGATGCGTTGCAAACGAATGCCTGAGCATGTGAGGGGTGATGTTTACGGTGATCCCCGCCTGCAGCGCACGGCTTTTGATTATCTTCCAGACGCCCTGCCTCGATAGATTCTCTCCCCGGGCATTGAGGAAAACTTCCCTGGCGGGGCCTTTTTTCAGCAACAACCGCCGCCCGTTTTCCAGGTAATCCCGGAGGCACTCGACGGCAATTTCGCCCATCGGTACCAGCCTCTCCTTATCTCCCTTTCCATGCACCGTCACATAGCCGGGTTCGAGCACGACCTGGCTCATCCGCAACTCGGAGAGTTCGCTCACCCGCAGACCACATGCGTAGAGCAGTTCGAACATGGCCTTGTCCCGGCGACCGAGGGGCTTGGAGACATCCGGCTGCGCAAGCAGACAACCGATCTGCTCGGATGTGAGAGTTTTGGGCAGTTGCGGACCCAGCTTGGGAAAATGGACCAGGGTGGCAGGGTTTGCCTCCGTGATGCCCGATTTGTACAAAAAGCCGAAAAAGGTTCTCAATGCGGCCAGCCTGCGCGCGCGGGAGCGCGGGGAAAACGATGTCCCCATGCTTTGAATATACCCGCTTATGCAGCTTTGGGAAACTTCCCCCCAATTGGAAACCCCGGATTCTTTCAAAAATTTTCGGAAATGTAAAAGATCGACGGAATAGGCAGCTATCGTGTTGGCGCTGAGTCCGCGCTCGACCGCAAGGTTGTCGAGAAAAAGGTCGATTTCGTTTTCCATTCCCGCCCGATCTTCTCCGAGAGATTTTCGGCACGCGAAGCCGCGAAGCCGCGAAGACAATAATGCTTTTCACCGGGAATGCATAGAAGGAATCCGAACATCTTCGCGTCTTCGCGGCTTCGCGTGAGAAAAAAGACCTGGCGGCTTGGCGTGAAA
Source organism: Syntrophobacteraceae bacterium (assembly GCA_049964955.1). Taxonomy (GTDB): domain Bacteria; phylum Desulfobacterota; class Syntrophobacteria; order Syntrophobacterales; family Syntrophobacteraceae; genus SbD1. The sequence continues at coordinate 113,193 of JBMFWU010000001.1, read as the reverse complement.
TCCCCCCCCCGTGCTACTCTCCGGCGCCTTTCTGCGTCTTGTAGGTCTGGAAGTGGTAATCCACCAGAAACGAGGTCTGCACGCCGTCGGCGGTTTTTCGCGTCGAGATGAGATCGATATTGTGGGTCTTTCCTCCCTCGTCGGCAAAAGAGATCCTCGTCCCGTCGGCGAAGCCGCCTCTATGGAACCACACTTCCGGGGGAAGGAGCCAGGTCTGGCCGAAGCGCTCTTCGAATTTGATGAACTCGACGGCGTCCCGGGGAAACTGCACGTAGAGGCAGAGCTCTTCCTGGGTCGCCGGCCGTCTGAGTCTGGACTCGAGCTGAAGGCGCCTGGCTTTGAGGTCCTCGTCGGGAATATCCTGCAGACCGCCTTCATCGGCCAGGATTTCCTGCCAGGTCTTGCCGTCGGTCCTGCCGCTTTCGAGCACCTTTTGAAAAATCCACCCCTGCGGTTCATGGAATGGAAAAGGTCCGTATCGGCCAAGAAGAAGCCTTTTGAGGTCGTCTGAGGGCTTTTCGTAGCGGCCGTTCAGCACATTGCTAAGAGCGGTCGACCAAAGGATCTGGCTGCCGGGGGTAACGACCCATATATCTCCCAGTTCCTTGCGAACCTCGATGAGTTCGTTGAAAAGCTCGTGGGTGCGCTCCAGGAGGCCGGCCTTCTCGGCCTGTTCCATCGCCAGGCTGAGTGCCCCTCCGGGGAGTTTGTGCCTCTTTACGGTGGGGTCGAACCCGCGGAAGGTGCCGGTGTAGCCCTCATAGATCCGTCGTTCGCGCTGCAGGAGGTCGGAAGCATCCAGGATGGGGGCGATGCTGAGCCCGGGGGTCTCAAATCCGTAATCCTTGAGGTTCTGGATGGCGGTCAAGGCAGGCGCCTGGCTGTAGATGCCGCCATAGCCGTGGTCGGAGACCTCGACTATTTTCACGCCTTCCTGGACTCCGGCCACCAGGCGCGCGAGATCGTTTCCGTCCGTGTTATGGCCGTGGTAGGCAATCAGAAGTTCGGGAAACCTCTTTCGGATGGCGCGCACCAGGCTCGCGATGCGCGCGGGCGAACCCAGCGCCGAGTGGTTTTTGATGCACAGGATTATATCTTCGCCAAGAAGGGAGAGCACCTCCTCGACTTTTTTCGCGTAGAAATCATCGGTGTGTCCGGCCCCGGTGCTGAAGCACAGGCAAGGCATGAGAAGCTTTCCGGCTTCCTTCACCGCGTTTGCCGCAACAACGAGGTTGGGGATGTAGTTAAGGAAATCGTACATCCTCCAGACGTCGATGTATTTGGATAAGAGCCTCACCGTCATTTCCACCACGTTATCGGGGTAGGGGCGGTAGCCGAAGAGATTTTTCCCCCTGCACAGGGCCTGGAGCAGCGTGTTGGGCATGGCCTTGCGGACCAGCCGGAGCTTTTCGAAGGGGTTTATCTGCTTTTTCATGAGATCCATGTGCACGGTGGCCCCGCCGCATATCTCGGAGGCGAAATATCCGGAGGCGTCCCGGTAGGGAGCGACTTTGAGGGTCGTCTGGGGCATGATGCGGCACATGAAGTCGGACTGGGAAAGGTCGCGTTCGTTATTGGTGAGAAAGACCCCCGGTGTGCGGTGTAGAAAATCCAGGACCTCGGAAGGGCGCATTTGGGGGGAAACTCTTTTCTGTTCAGCCATTTTGTAAAGCTCCTGCACGATGTATCGGGTTCCCGGGAGATGAGTTCTCAGGCATACGGATTGTAGCCGTAGGCATTTATCTCGGCCACGAGGCTTGCGAGTTTTCCCAGCGGGTGGGCCTCCTCCTGATAGTCCAGAAGCCGCGGGTGGGTTTCTATATAGGAGGTGTCGAAATCCTGGTTGATAAAATCGGGATCGGTTACGATCTGCCGGTAATAGGGGATCGTGGTCTTTACGCCTGCTATCAGAAAGCTGTCCAGGGACCGGCGCAGACGGTCGACGGCTTCTTTCCAGGTAAATCCGTACACGGTGAGCTTGCACATCATCGAATCATAGTGGCGCGGAATTTCATAGCCCTGGTAGACCGCGCCGTCCATGCGCGTGCCATGGCCCCCCGGCGACTGGTATATCTCGATCAGCCCGGGGTTGGGCATGAAATTGTTCTTCGGGTCCTCGGCCGTTATTCTTAGCTCTATGGCCGCCCCTCGAAACGATACGTCTTCCTGGGAGACCGAAAGGGGACTTCCGGCCGCCACAAGCAACTGCTCGCGTACAATGTCGATGCCGGTTATCATCTCCGTTACGGTGTGCTCCACCTGGATACGGGTGTTCACCTCGAGAAAATAATAATTGTCGTCCTGGTCGAGCAAAAATTCGACTGTTCCAGCACTGAGATAATTGCAGGCGCGGGCGGCCCTCACTGCGGTCCGGCAAATCTTTTCCGAGAGTTCCTCGGGCAGAAACGCCGGGGCTATTTCGATCATCTTCTGATGCCGCCTTTGGATGGAACAGTTCCTGGTCCCCAGGTGGATTACATTGCCGTGCCCGTCGGCAAGCACCTGGACCTCTATGTGCCTGGGGTTGGTCAGCCCCTTTTCGAGATAGACCTCGTCGTTTCCAAAGGCCATCTTGGCCTCGGAACGCCCGATGTCGATATATCGTTCCAGCTCGCGCATATTCTGGGCTGCTCGTATCCCGCGGCCTCCGCCTCCCGCCACCGCCTTCACCATGATCGGGAAGCGGTGCTTTTCGGCAAAAGCGGTTGCCAGGCGTTTGCCTTCCTCTCCGGGAGGCAGTACGGGGGTCCCGGGAATCGAGGGAATCCCCGCCTCGGTCATTACCCGGCGCGCTATCACCTTGCTGCCCATATCGATTATGACCTGGGGGGGAGGACCCACGAAAACAAGCCCCGCTTCGGTGCACTGCTTGGAAAAAGCGGGGTTTTCGGCAAGAAATCCGTACCCGGGGTGGATGGCTTCCGCCTGGGTTCGCTGGGCCGCCTGTATGATGCGTTCGATGTTGAGATAATCGCGCCGCGGGCCGCTCCCGATGCAAACGGCCTCATCGGCGCGCATGATGTGCATCGAGGTTTTGTCCGTCTCCTCGTAGACGGCCACGGTCTTTATTCCGAGTTCCTGGGCGGAACGCATGATGCGGATGGCGATCTCACCCCTGTTTGCCACAAGCAGCTTTTTGAACATCAACTCGCTCTCCGTTGCGGGTATCGGGCGTTCAATTATCGAAAAAACCTACTCCTTCTCCAAAACACCTAACCCCAACTCATGCCAGGGGGGAAATTTCACTCTTCTCCCCGGCCTGTGTGGAAGAAGACTTGCTTGGCCGGGATTGCGGCTGGGAGGAGAGGCCTGTCCGCTTGCCCAGCCGGCGGGTGCGATCTCTCTGGTGCGTGTTCTCTCTGCTCATCAGGCTGCATTTGAACGGCTTGATGATCGCGTTGGTCTCCCACTTCGGCCTGTCGAGATCTCGTAAGAGTTCCTTTATGCTGGGCCAACTCGTTTCGTTATAGAATTCGCAGAAGCGACCATCATTAAAAAACTCGCAGTGTTGTCCGCTCACGTACTTTTCGTATTTTTTGCAGTACTTGATTTTCATTTTCTCCCCCGCAAAGACCGCCTGCAGGCCCTCCTGCCGCCCAACGCGGAAACTATTGGTTATGAAACAAAAGAAACCCTTGAGCGTGATCTGGAACGGGAGAGTCGATGGGGTCGCCAGGGCCTCAGAACAAATGATAAAACTCAATTTGGGATGAATTCAGTATATGCGAAGAAAAACGGCAGGAAAAGAAAAAAGTTCACGCGCATCGCCGCACCCTTCGCCGATACCCTGGCTCTTCGGGCGCTACGGGCCATAGGCGCGATCGGGTCCGGAGTGCGGGGGCTCCCCCCCCCCACGCGACTTTCCACTTTTAAAACTCTTGGCCGAATGGCTGTGTTTTTTCTTTACATCCAAAAGCCAAACCAGTTATAAGAGTCCGTCCTGCAGGCCAGTAGCTCTAACGGCTAGAGCACCGGACTCCAAATCCGGGGGTTGGGGGTTCGAATCCCTCCTGGCCTGCCAGGAATTTCAAGGACTTAGCGGAATCGCCGTTAGGTCTTTTTTCTTTCCTGTGCACCTCCTGTGCACGAGTGTAATTTGAAGCCGTCTTTTGCCGGTCGGAATGACGCTCCCCGAGTCCGTCACCGTCCCTATCGGAATATTGCAGTACCCCCCCGCTGTGTAGGCGAATGGAAAAGAAAAAGCCCGACCGAAGCCGGGCCTATGTTCTCATTTACCGGGAGCGAAGCGCGAGGTTGCCCCACAATCGACTTTTCCGGGTCAACCCGTGTCAGAACATGGCTTGCGCGCGGTTTTGCTCTGTGTCCATTCACGGAGCTTGTCGCAGTAGTCGCCACACGAACATCCCCGACCTGCGTGCCAGGACTCGTTACACTGAATGCACGGGCATTTGCGGATAGGCTTAACCAGTTCGGCCATGAGCATTCCGGCTTTAACTGGTTTCATCGGAAGGCTCTCCGGTGAAGCGGTCGATCACTGTTACGACCACATCATTTTCCCCGATCCTCCCGTGTGATTGTTCGTAGTGGCGGAGAGCTGCATCAACGACTGTCTTTTTCTCGGCCTCGGAAGCATCCGCCGGGTATCCCTGAACCGTCACAACATGCAGCCGGTTCTTTGAATTGCTCATAATCTCGATTTTTTGGACTCTGCTCTGTAGCGATGCCATGGTCTTATCTCCTGTTCAGCAGTTTTTCCTCAAGGGCGCGAACGCGCTGCTCGATATCAGCGTCCTTTATTGCGCCCAGGAGGATGTTTGAAATGTACGCCAAGCGCCCAGCAATCGCCGGGTCAAGCTCATCGCCCGCGTTCTCTTCGAGACGATTAATCAGTGTTGATAGGTATCGTCTCACATCCGTTATTGTCTTCAATCGCCTCGCCATCGTGCCAACTCCAAAAGTTGATGGTTTGTAATCAAAGGGGCCTGCTTTGCGGTTTTTCTGTGCTCAATTCCGGCCCTGGAACCTCGCCAAATAAGATTTTGATAATACCGTCTCCCCAACTCAATTCATCCCCGGTTGAGGCGCTTCGGTCTGCTCATTTACTTTCCCCTATCAGTGGATGCACGGTGGCCTGTTCTTGTGGCGTTCGCGGGCCACATGGTGTTCTGCATGTCTGACATTTTCCGTTGCAGTCAGGAGTGTCTCCGGAAGCATCGGACGCAACAGGATCACCGTCCATCGCCTGAGTAGTTTGAACCCCATCCATCTTTTTCAGCCTGTCCAACCAGTCCATAGTGGCCTCGAAATATTTTTGAATGTGTAAGATTACGAACTGTCAAAACTGTCAAAACTATAGAAAAGGGGGTTTTGGCAGTTTTGACAGTGCCCCGTCTTAGGAATCTGAAAATATTTTGGGGTTCAGACGGACGATTTCGGACGGACGACCACCGCGTTCACCCGTCGCCGCTTTTTCGACATTCAACCAGTCGTATTGCTCCAAAACTTCCAGGCCCGCCTTGACCTCATCCGACGTTGCCAGCTTCGACCATTGCGGCCGCCACAACTCCCGGACGCTGCAACTGTCCTTTATGTCGCCCCGTCGGATATGCTTGACGATTTCCCGCGCCGCCTGCATGCCCGGCATGGTTGCCCCGGCGTAGAGCCTTTGGGCATGACTTTCAAGGTAGTCGCACCAGGCCGCCGCCATCACCGCCGCCCGCTCCGATACCGGCCCCGGTTTTTGCGTGCCGTCCACTACTTCGACAAGGTGGAATATCAGGGCAAGAGACGGCATTAGAGAGCGGTATTTGGCCAAGTGGCTTTCCATTGCCGGGGGCATTCCATGTTCCCCTCTAAGCCTAGTTTCAAGATCGCCTCGCCAGGCATCGAATACATCCTGCCCGGAAGGCGAAAACCGCAGGGAGGGAATACCCGCTCCATCATCCGGCACGGCTCCCGGTATTTCTTCCGACAGAGCCTTGAAAATCGTCCACGCCCTGTTTTTTTCTTCGGTGTCGGGGAAACGGTCGATGTTTACCCATTCGTCGGAATTATCCGGCCACACGAGAACCTGGAACCGCTGCAACAGTCCGTCATCACCATTGCCGCGCTGCGCCTGATATGCGTAATCGGACAGCCGCCCCGGCGTCATCGCGCCGAAAACCCCCAGGCAAAGCGCCGGTATATCCAACGTCCCGCGCCCTATGCGGTCATAGGTAAAGCCCCGCGTGCCGTTCCATGCCTCCAGATAAAAGGCCCGGTCCCCCTCCCGACCATCACGGTCCAGGGATCGAAACCAGCCTATCAGCTCATCGCGGTTCACCAGAAAACCACGGGGGTTCTGGTTCAACAGTTCCCCGATTTTTTCCGTTGTGCCGTCTTGGGTATGGAAGCGCCGTCTGATCGGCTCCGCGAGTTGCAAGGATTGCATCTTTGCCCGAGCATCGTCGGTGGGTGTCCCGTTCTTGACGGCCCGCTTTAGCTCTTCGCCGATGGCGTGTTTTGTGGCCTTCATGACCTCCAAGTCAAACTCGTAGTCCTGCGCTTTCGCCTGGTGCGCTTCCCGCGCCTCAGCCTCCAATCTGGCAAGCGGGCGCTGCGCCTCGGTGATGGCAGGGGTTTTCATTAGAGAGGGGCGCCCAACCACCATGCCCCATAGATTCGGGACAACCAGCCAATCGTCGTGCCGTTTTGGATGGATTCCGCAGCCTCGACCAATGACGCTTCCGAGCGCAACGACAGCCCCCGCCGCTGAGAAGTCCGGTGGTATCTGCATCCGGTCCGAGATGTCCATCAACCAGCCGCGCAAAGGCGCGGGTATCATTCCCTGTTCAAGTTTTTTTACTGAGGGCAGTTCATCGGGTAGCCCAGTGGGGTCCGGCCAATCGGGGGCTGTCCCCGCGCTGGTCTGTCCCGGCTCTTTGTTCTTCAATTTTTCGCGCAGGTCGCTAGGCAACGGCATTGTCGGCCTCCTCGAATACGGCCCGGAGCAACGTTTCGTCGGCCTCGCCGGTCCAGTCTCTCAGAGCATCGGCCAGCATGTCCCACTGCCAATCATCTGAATATCCCATGTCCCGGAGGTGATCCCGCCGGTTCCGCAGCGCAGCCGTCACGTTCCCCTCTGGTCGCCGCCAGAACCACGGGCCGACCTCCTTTTCGGATAAATTTTTGATTCTTTCGAGTGAAAGCTTCCGGGCTGATTCGCTGGACTCTTCCAAAAAAACGGTCACAAGTTCCGTGACAAGTTTTCGCTGGTGCATCGCCTGCCGCAGGTCGAGCCGAGTCTGCTCGGAATAGACCCGAAGCCGGTCAACCATTTCCTCGATACGAAACAAGGCGAAAACGGGCGTCAGGCACAGTTCAACGCCCTGGTCATCAACGGGTAAGGCTTGCTTTTCCTGTGTTATTTTGGTATCTTCCATGCGTATCCACTCCCATGTGTTGCCGCCGCTTGGTTGCCGCCAGCGGCTTTTTGTTTGAGCCGCGCTCACTTGGTCCCGCCCTTTGCAATCACCGCATCGAGCTTATCCAGGTTCACGAACACACCGCCGCCAAGCTGGACAAACAATTCCTTGTGCTTTCCAAGGTGCTTCCATTTGTAAAGGGTACTGGCTCGAAGCGGGAATCCGGGTGTTTCATTGACTTTTGCGAGTCTTAGCAGGTTCGCCATTGCAGTTTTCCTTTCCTGTTCTGAACGAATAAAAAAAAGCCACAACCGTTAGGTCATGGCCTCATGTTTTCAAAACTCGGAAAAGTTTTCCTGCCATTTACGCCACGTAATTAAAAGTGGCGTGGCGTGGAGTAAAGGTTATCGAAAGAATTTGTTGAGTGCCTTTTGACTTTTCGTCCCGAAACCTTCTCTTGCCAAGACAAGTTGAGCGAGTCGGCTCTTGAGTCTTTCCTTGTGCTCGGAAACAGCATGCGCCGCGAAGTCCACCGCTTGCACGTCCTCAGGCTTTACGACTTCATTCCATGCGCCCTGTTCTTCGGCCAAAGTAAGCGCTTCTTTTTGCCAGTCTTTGGCTTCGGCATGCGTTACCGTCCCGTGTTCCTGTTTTATCGATGCGCTGAGCGTCTGGCAAAAGTTTTTGACGACAGGGACAATTTCTTCCAGCCGTTTTTGGGCTTGCTTGGTGAGAGCGGTTGCTTTCTTGCCGGCGCCCTTTTTAGCCTGCGCGGGCTCTCGGTCGTGAACTTCGGCCACCGGAGAAACGAGACTGTCAACTTGGCTCTTCAAAAAAAGGCTTTCGGGCAATATGCCGCAAAGGAGGCGCCGGTCAGCACGAGTCAAGAGCACGGCTATCTGTGCTTCGCTCGAACTGTCGCACTTTCCCTCAATCGTACACACGCGGAATGCTTGCAGAGCCAAATGGTCGAGCCTGTCCCGGTCGGGCCTGTTCTTGAAAACCGGCCTGTCGGTCGGAAGGATGAAGGGTTCGGGCTTGTCGAAGAAAAGCAAACGGCCACTTCCGACGTGTGAGAGAATTTCCTGAGCCGTGAATTTGTAGGGGCTGTCGAGTATTTCTTGGTAGGTGAGCCAGTCCATTTTTGCGCCCCTCCTGTGCGCTTCCTGAAGGTGGTCCAGGGAAGGCCAGTCAGGAAGGTTCCGGCCTTGTCGAGCGGGTTCATGACGCCCGTTCTATCCCTGGAAACTGGTCTGTTTTATTTCACAATTTTCAAAACCTGCGCCTGTTTCGGTGTGAGCAGTTCGCCGGATATTCTCGCGGCTTCCTTCAGTGCGCCGGGCGAAAGGTGCGCGTATCTTTGGGTTGTGCTCAAGTCTTTATGGGTGAGCATTTTTGAGACTACCGCCATGTCAACGCCGTTGCTCACAAGGGTTGACGCGAAGTGGTGTCTTAGCCCGTGAAACCGGAAGTCCGCCGGAAGTCCCGCCGCCTTGCGTATCCTTCGCCACGGCCCCTTGAAATCATACCGAGTCATGCCGCCTTTGCCGGGAAACACCAGTTCCGAAGTTACCGGCAAGTCCCGGACAGTATCTAATGCCTGAGTGCTTACTGATACGGTGATGGTTTTGCCGCCTTTCGGGTTTCTGAGAGTCACAGAGCCGCGTTCGAAGTCAATGTCATTCCAGGCAAGCCGTATAAGCTCGCCGCGCCGCATACCTGTGAACATGGCGAACTTGATGAAAACTGCCGATTCCCTGCAAGGCCAGGATTCCAGGGTTTTAAGCAGCCTTTGGGCTTCATCGTCGGTCAGCATTTCCGTTTTCTGGTTATCGACTTTCGGCATGGACACTGAGTCAACCGGGTTCTTGCCGTCATAGAGGTCCCACTTTCGAGCAAGGTTGAAAAGCCGCCGGATAATCACAATTTGATGCTTTATGGTCTGAGCGGCAAATGGCTTGCCGCGTGAGTTCGTGCCCTTCTTAAGTTCGGTTTTCATCTTCTCGATATCGAAGGTGGAAATGTCTGTGAGCGCCTTCGAGCCAAAGCGCGGTTCAATGTGTTTCCCATAGTACCATTCATCGTCGCGCCATGACTTCTTGTGTTCTTTGGCCCAGGGAAGGTACTTTTCCCAAACGTCCGCCAGGGTGAGCGGCTTTTCCTGTGGCTTGTGGTCGGCAATATCGTATTCGTCCCGGACTAGATCGCCCTTTAGCGCCGCTTCCACTTCCCGCGCTATCGTAAGGTTATCGACAACCCGACTTGTCCGTTTGCCCTTCACCTGGATCTGAACACGGTACTTCTTGTCGCGTCCGAAGGCTTTTCCGCAGCTTGAGCATTTCTTGGCGTCCAGGCCGTTACTCGTGTAGCAGTTCGAGCAGTAAATTTGGATTGCCATGTCCGGTCTCCTGTGCATTCCCTGTGCACGTCCTGTGCACGGATGCGGAAAAACCCGTCTAAAACCGTCCTAATCGGTAACGGCATGATTACCCGGAAAGCGTTGTCCTGTCAAGGTTTATCTCTAGAAAGGAAAAATTAGGAAAAGATATTTGGACGGACTCCAAATCCGGGGGTTGGGGGTTCGAATCCCTCCTGGCCTGCCAGGTCTTTCAACGGATGAAAACCGGTCTATCCGTTCGTAAAACGGCTAAGCGACGTCCTTGTATCTTTTTGCTTCAGGGATCGGGTCGCCGTGCTCGCGTGCTACCTCGAGCCACAATTCGATAGCGACCTTCACTTCTCTGAGTGCTTCTTCTCGAGTCTCGCCCCAGGCAGAGCAGCCTTCAAGTTCATCTGCTACGGCAATATACGCCTGATCCTCTTCGCTCCAGAAAATCGTGACCGTGTATCGCTCCATTTCATTTACTCCGTAATTTCAATGATTCACTGAGCTTTATTGCCTGCTTTACCTGGTACGCCTTGGCCTTGCCCGAACGCTCTGGTTGAAAGTTCAATTTAGCCTTTGTTATCGAGTGCCGAAAGATGTGGTGACTCCCTGCTATACGCTCCAGCCTGAAACCGAAGTCATACAGCCAAGGCGTAATGTTCTCGAAATCGACGTTGGCGGGATTGTTGACTATTCGCTCGTGCCTCTTGTCACGCTGAGTCATGTCCCGGTTTCTTTCATTTCACGATTTTAATACCTGCGTGTGTTTCGGCGTCAGCAGCGCGCCCCACATGCGCGCCTCTTCCTTCAATGCGCCTGGTGAATGGCCATGCCCGCTTCTCCTGTGGACGTCCTGTACACGCGCGCAGAAAAACTCATGACCGATAACAGGAAAGCCGATTCCCGGGGGGGCGGGGGAAGCCTTCCCCCGCTCTTTGGCTTTCCTTTCCCCACTTCCTAAACGCTTTCGAGCGTTATGGCGAATCCCATGCCCCCGCCGATGCACAGTGTGGCCAGGCCCCGACGCAAGCCCCGACGCTTCATTTCCATGGCAAGCCCGTAGGTGATTCGGGCGCCGGTACAGCCGACGGGGTGCCCGATGGAAATGCCTCCGCCGTTTACGTTTACCTTGTCCCAATCCATGTTCAACTCGCGCATGCAGGCGATGGCCTGGGAGGCGAAGGCTTCGTTGAGTTCGACCAGATCCACCTGGTCCATGGTCCACCCGGCCTTCTTCAAGGCCAGCCGCGTGGCGGGAATTACGCCCAGGCCCATGTAGGCCGGGTCGATGGCGCCGGCGGCATAGGACTTGATACGGGCCAGGGGTTGAAGCCCCAGCTGGTCCGCCTTTTCCCGGGACATGATCAGAAGTGCTGCGGCGGCATCATTTATCCCCGAGGCGTTTCCCGCCGTGACGGTACCGCCGTCTTTGAAAAATGCCTTGAGCTTCGCCATTTTCTCGAGGCTCGTGTCCATGGGGCGCTCGTCGATTTCAAAGGTGCTCGGGCCCCCTTTGGACTTTACGGGTACCGGGACAATTTCGTCTGTAAGCCTTCCTGAAGCGATCGCAGCCCGCGCGCGCTGGTGGCTTTCCAGCCCGAGTTTATCCTGCTCTTCGCGGCCGATCTCATATTTTTCGGCGATGTTTTCTGCCGTTACCCCCATGTGATAGCCGTAGAAAAGTTCCCACAAACCGTCGTGGACCATCAGGTCGACCGCTTCGACGTTAAACATGCGCGCGCCTTCCCGCAGGCGGGGCAGGGCGTAGGGGATCATGCTCATGTTTTCCATGCCGCCGGCCACCATCACTTCGGCATCCCCGGCGGCTATGGCCTGAGCGGCCAGTGCAACCGCCTTCATCCCCGAGGCGCAGATTTTGTTCACCGTAAAAGCAGGGACTTCCTTGGGCATTCCGGCATAGATGACGGCCTGCCGGGCCGGGTTCTGTCCCTGACCCGCCTGGACCACGTTGCCCATAATGACCTCATCGACCTCGATCTCCCGATGCGTTTCGTCCCATTCACGGTATTTGCGCTCCAGTTCGATGAGACCTGCTCCCTTTAGCCTTTCGGGCGTAAAAGAGAGCATATCCTCTGTAGCCCGGGGCCTGAGACCCGCGCGTTTCAGGCTCTCACGAATGCAGAGCGCTCCAAGCCGGGCAGCCGGGATATCCTTTAGCGCTCCCATGAAATTTCCAACGGCGGTCCTGGCGCCGCTTACGATCACCACTTCTCTCATTTTGTCTCCTTCAACGGTGCACCATGTTCGAGATGGGAAATCCTGCTCCAAACTATTCATTCTATCAGAGGGTGCGTCCCGATTCAATCGCGTGGGCTGCTCTTTGGCACTTTCACGGTTTTCAAACCCCGGAGAATATTGTATGGTCCGGGAACCCACAACAATCCAGGAGCATACTCATGAATATATTCATCTCGGGCTCGCTCGCCTACGACCGCATCATGGACTTCCCCGGTCGTTTTGCCGATCACATCCTGCCGGACAAGATCCATGTTCTAAACGTTTGCTTCAATATAAACGGACTGGTCGAAAAATTCGGGGGGACTGCCGGAAACATTGCCTACAGCCTCGCCGTGCTCGGGGAAGCTCCCTGTATCGTCGCCACCGCGGGCGAGGACTTTTCGCGCTATGAAAAATGGCTCGTTCAAAACCGCTTGCCCGTATCCCACATAAAGCCGGTTGCCGGCGTTCTGACTGCCGGCGCATACATCACAACCGATCGGGACGATAACCAGATAACCGCATTCAACCCCGGTGCAATGGCTTTCGAAGCCGATCTGCCTGCACTCGACGCCTCCTGCGAGGTCTTTATCGGCCCGGGCAACAAGACCGATATGATGAACCTTGCAAAAAAAGCGAGGCTTTCCGGCGCACCCTATTTTTTCGATCCGGGGCAAAGCTTGAATATCTGGAACGGAGAGGAACTGCGGGAAGCCGTCTCCGGCGCTTTCTGCTTTATTTCAAACGATTATGAACTGGCCCTTTTTCTGCGAATGACCGGCTGGGAGACGCGCGATCTCCACAATGCCGTACAGGTAGTGATCACCACGAAGGGGGCGGAAGGGGCCGTTATGGAAAACGGCAGCGAAACGGTTGCAATACCGGCTGTCCCGGCCGCCAGAGTGGTCGACCCCACAGGGGCGGGAGACGCGTTTCGCGCAGGGGTCCTCAAGGCCCGGGCGATGCGGCTTCCCCTCGATGTCGCATGCCGGATGGGCGCAACCACGGCCTCTTTTTCCGTGGAACATTACGGGACCCAGGAACACCGGTTCAGCTGGGAAGAATTTTGCAAACGGTACGAAAGCGCCTTTGGGAAAGAATTAGGAATTAGGAATGGAAAAACGCAATTAAGAATTATGAATTCATGAATTACGAATTGAAGAACGCAATGACGAATGATGAACGATGAATTAGGAATTAAGTGAAAATTCAAGAATGTGAGGATTGGAAATTGTTTCTGGTGTCTCCATTCGGAATTCGTAATTCCTAATTCGTAATTCCTAATTCTCTTTCGCGCTTAGTATGAAAACGGGGTTGAGCGCTTCGAGCCGCAGATCTTTGCCCGTCGGGACCGAGCGGTTTACCTGGAGTTGCACGATGGAGACCTGGAACGCTTTGCGTTTCCAAAAGGTTTCGGCCTTTTCCAGGGTTTGCAGAAGGACAGCGGTTTGCACCACGAGCCCGCCCGGGAGAAGTTTCCGCGATACGATGTCGAGTATCGTCTCCAGATCCGGTCCGCTTCCCCCTATAAACACGCGATCGGGGGAGGGAAGGTCGCCGATGGCCTCGGAGGCTTTCGCACAGATGGCTTTCACCCGATATGCCCTGAATTTTTCCAGGTTTTTAAGGAGTTTGGCATAGCGGGAGGAATCCTTTTCGATAGCGAAAACCTGGCCCAGTCGCGCTATCCTCGCCGCTTCGATGGAAACCGACCCCGTTGCGGCGCCCAGGTCCCAGAGCACCTGGCCATCCTGGAGCTGAAGCGAGGCAAGGGCCACCGCCCGCACCTCCATCTTGGTGATCATTCCGGCATCGCGTTCGAACGCCTCTTCCTCGAAGCCGAAGACCCTTCGGGGAACTTCGTTTTTTGCGGACCCGCCGGGCTTAACGAGCAGGACGTTTAAGGGAGAAAACTCAAGGTTTGAGGCTTCCGAGGGCAAAAGCAGGCGTATTGCTTCCGAGGGGGTCCCCAGGTCCTCACCGATAAGGAGCCGGCAATCGGGGCGGCCCGAGCGGATCAGTTCCCGCGCAAGCCAGCCGGGAGTGTGCTCCGGGTCTGTAAGCACCGCCGCCTTGTGGCCTTTTTTGAGAATGTCGAGGACCCGCTCGATGCCGGCATAGCCTTTGGCGCCATGAAAGCTCACCGTTTCCGTCAGGTCCCAGCTCTCGCAGGCCCCGGCGCAAAGCGCCTGAACGCTCGTGATATTGGGAAGGATCACCAACCGCTCCCCGCCGAACTTTTCGGTCAGCGTCTTTCCGATGCCGAAAAACAGCGGGTCCCCGGAGCAAAGGACCGCAACTCGTTTGGTGTTTGAGATACTGCCGATTTCTTCGATGCTTTCCGAAATCGGGGATCGGAAATGGAGCTTTTCACCCGCATGGTCCGGAAACGATTCGAGATGCCTTGCGCTGCCAACGAGAGTTTGTGCCGCCCCTATCCACTCGAGGGCCAGGGGGCCAAGGCATTGCGGGCCGATTCCCATCCCGATGACGACGATATGAGGAGGTTTCCAGTCGGCGGGCTTCATAGCACCGCCTCACGGTTGCTCTGCACATCCGGAGGTGTCACATCGGCAAGGAGATTTCCGTCATAGTCGAATAGAAGCAGCCGGATACGGCAGGCGCCGCCGGTAAGCCTCGCGGATTCTTCGGCGGCTTTCCGGGCGATCGAGGCGACAACGTCGCAGGAGCCACCTTCTGCGAGAATGTCGAGGGCATGCCTCGCGGTGTTGGCCGCGGCGAGTTTTGCGCAGGTGTTCGCATCGCGTCCGAGCTCCCGGGCCGTCGAGGCGAGAAATTCCAGGTCCAGGGGGGCGGCGTGGGCGTGGGTGTAAGGATGTCCCAAAGCCATCTTTACGGCTTTACCGAAAAACACGCTGTGGATGATCCGAGAGAAACCGAATTTTACCGCCTCAAGGACCGCGAAGCGAAAAAAATCGGCAATCTGTACGAAGGCCTCGGGGGCGAGTTCGGGAAGCATCTGCCGGGAAAAGCGCTCGCTCTTTCCCCCGGTGCTGAGCACCACGCAATCGGAGCGGCTATTCGAGGCGGCAACGGAAAAAGCGGCCTGGATGGTCTCTTCGTAAGCCTCATGAGAAAACGGCCTCACAAGGCCGGTCGTGCCCAGGATGGATATCCCGCCGAGTACTCCCAGCCTGGGGTTGAGCGTGTGGCGGGCGAGTTCTTCCCCTTTGGGCGCCTCTATCTCTATGGCGATCGTAAAGCCGTCGGGCAGGTTGAGCGGCAGGAAAGGGGCTTGTGCGGTGCAAAGAGGCAGGCGCAGGGCAGGTTTTCCCGTTCCATCCCATCCTCGGGGAGGGGCTTTTTGCAGCAAGGGTACGAGCGCGCTCCTGTCGGAACGCAGGATCTCCAGGGTGATATTTTCGGAAATCATCTGCCTGGGCCCCGGATTTATGGCGGGCTCTCCGGGAAGTGCGGGAAGGCCCGGTTTGGTTACCGTACCGATTCCCGTCCCGGCGAAAACGACAAGTTCAGGGGCTTTCGCCGAGTCTTGGGAGGTGTCGCAAAAGATGGTCACCCTCGCCCGGATCTCCGCTCCGTTGGTGACATCCGGGTCGTCGCCCCCGTCCTTTATTACCCTGGCGCAACCCGTCCCGTCTTCGAGACTGCCCCCCGCAACAGGCACTCCCAGGTAGACGCCCGAAGGCAGCCGGACGGCCATTGCCTCGGCCGTGGTACCGGTCAGCAAAAGACGCAAGGCGGCCATAGCCGCAGCGCTCGCAGCCGTTCCCGTACTGAAGCCCGAACGCAGGGCTGGGGGACGGTGAGTGCTTCCGCCGCCGCGTGGGGGGACTTTACCTGCCATCGACTTTTTCGGCGAGTTCGAGCAGCGCGTGCAGTATGGCCACGGCGACCGAACTGCCGCCTTTTCTGCCTGAAACGGTTATCGAAGGTTGTTCGGGGACTTGCGTGAGGGCGCTTTTGGACTCTTCGGCCTGAACGAAGCCAACCGGGACGCCTATGACCAGCCCCGGCCGCACGCCCTCTTCCCGGATAAGCCGTATGACTTCCTGGAGTGCTGTAGGCGCGTTTCCGATGGCCACGACCGCTCCGTTGAGGTCGTGCCCGCAACTCCGGAAGGCTGCAAGGGTTCGCGTCAGCCCGCTTTTTTCCGCCGCTTCCCTGCTCAGCGGGCTCGAAGCGGGGCAAATCACCTCATTGCCGTGCCATTCCAGGCGCCAGGGAGATAGCCCCGCCTGGATCATCCTGGTGTCCGCGTAGATCGGCGCTCCTTTCCCCAGGGCTTCCATTCCTTTGGAAATGGCATCGGGGGTGAAACAGACCCGGTGGGAATAGTCGAAGTCGCCGGTCGTGTGGATAACCCGCCGAATGATCTGCCACTGATCGCCCGGAAAAGAATGGAGGCCCATCTCCTCGTCGATGATCCGAAAGCTTTCCCGTTCGATTTCGCGCCCGGCTTTGACCAGGCCGGAACGTTCCCGCCGCCCGTTTGGAGGAAATTGTAGTATCAAGCTCTTTCTCCTCAAAATTTGGATTTCGAAAAACCTACACTTGTGTCCATCCGGGAACCCCGACCTAAGGAGCGGACTGGGCGGATCCCCCCCTTTTTCAAAGGGGGGGCAAGGGGGGATTTCAAAGGGAGTATACCGCTGATTTATTTGCAAAATCCCCCTAAATCCCCCTTTTTCAAAGGGGGACTTGGGTTCGAATCATCCGACACGATCCAAGTTTTCGGATCGACACTACACTATCCTCTTGGGAAGATCAATCCCGACAAGAGAGATTGGGGGGGACGCCCCCCCGGCCATGTGTGGCGGGGGGCTGCCAAGGTCGGGAAAACCTCCGCGCTCTCAACGACTCTGCGGTGGATTCGGGTCTCTGGCCGCCGGAAGTGTGAAAAAAAAGATCGATCCCGAAGACATGCCCTGGCGCGGGCTTTCCACCCAGATCCCACCTCCGTGATTCCTCAAGATGTGCCGGCAGATGGCAAGGCCCAGCCCGGTGCTGCCGGCCTCTTTGCCCCGATGCCTTTCTACGCGGAAAAATCTTTCGAATATCCTCTGCTGGTCCTTGCGCGGGATCCCCGGGCCGCTGTCGCCCACACCTATGGTCACCCTTCCGTCCTGTTCCTGCGCAAAGACGTCCACTTTTCCTCCGGCCTCGCTGTACCGCAGGCCATTTTCCAAAAGGTTTCGAAACACCTGCACGAGTTGATCGAAATCGGCCAGCACCAGGGGCCCTTCCTGCAGAAGAGGGCTTTCCAGGCCGATGTTTTTGCGCTCGGCAAGGGGCGCGCACGCTTTCCAGGCTTCCATGAGGGCTTCTCCGGTCCGTACCGGCCGCATATCGGTGGTGTTGTCGTAGTCTTCGACCCTGGCAAGCTGGAGCAGATCGTTGACAAGCTTTATCATGCTGTCGGTGTTTTTGGAAATGACCTCAAGGCAGGAAGTGCGTACCTCAGGGTCGCTTTCATCGTTCAGGAGCATCTCGGTGTAGCCCTTGATCGAGGTAAGAGGCGTTCTCAGTTCGTGGGAGGCGTTGGCTACGAAGTCTCGCCGTACTTTTTCCAGCCTTTTTAGCTCCGAGATGTCATGGAGCGCTATTATCGCCCCGTAATCGCCAAGCGATTGCTCCACCCGGACGATGTGCACATGGTAGAACCGGTCTGTCCCCATGACCACTTCGCTGTGAAAGGAATGGATCTCGTTTGCGAGCACCCGGCCGCATGCCGCCTGGAGCTCGGTGCTGCGAATCACCTCGAGCGGTCTTCGGCCTCTGAGTTCGACGACCGAGGAAAACATGTTTCTGGCCGCCCGGTTCGACGAATCGATCCTGCCCGAAGAGTTGAGCAGCAGGATGCCTTCCTCTATGCCGTCCAGGATGCTTTCGAGCTGGGATTTTTGCTCGGTGATCGTTTTGATGTAGGACTCGACGCGCTCGGCGTTTTCCCGAATCGATTTGGCCAGAGGATAGAGGTATTGGCCGGGATAAAACTGCGTGAGCGGCCCCACCTTGCCCTGTCCGATCGAATCGGCAGCCCTGCTCAGTATCCCCACCGAGTGATTTGTTTTCACGATAAAAACAAGGCTTAGCAGCGCCAGGAAAAATCCGGCAACTATGACGATATATTGAGCGACGGCAAAGTTGTCGACGGTTTGGCCGTTGCGGTAGAGGGCCGAAAGAAACAGGGCCGCGAAAAAAAACCCCCACACCGAAAGTAAAAGTCCGAATCTAAGTCTTAATTGAGGACGCATATCAAGTCCGAAATCTATACCCTACGCCGCGCACGGTCTCTATCCAGTCGGCGCAGCCGAGCAGTTTTTGCCTCAACCGGCGGATATGAGTGTCCACCGTGCGGGCATAGCCTTCAAAATGATACCCCCACACCCTGTCGAGGAG
Organism: Syntrophobacteraceae bacterium; assembly: GCA_049964955.1. Lineage (GTDB taxonomy): Bacteria > Desulfobacterota > Syntrophobacteria > Syntrophobacterales > Syntrophobacteraceae > SbD1. The sequence goes on along the minus strand of JBMFWU010000001.1, from coordinate 94,824 downwards.
TTGTTCACGGTTCAAAACCTTTCCCTGGTTGTTTATCAACTCGGCGAGCAATTTGAACTCCGTTGCCGTAAGAACGATTTCCTCCCCCTCGATACTGATTCGGTGGCCTTCGAAATCGATTTCCATGCCCGATTTGTTGAAAAGCGCCCTGGGGTGATATTCCTGGCCGGAGCGGCGCAGGATCGCCCGTACGCGCAAAAGAAGCTCCCGGGGGCTGAAAGGCTTTACCACATAATCATCGGCCCCGAGCTCCAGGCCGATTATGCGGTCGATTTCCTCCCCCCGGGCCGTCAGGATCAGGACCGGGACCTCGGCGGTACGGGGATCGCGTTTGATCTCCCGGCAGACTTCAAAACCATCGACCCCGGGGATCATCAGATCCAGAAGGAGCAAATCGGGCGGATGCCTGCGAATGAGGTGGAGCGCCTCCTGGCCGTTTTCCGATACGGCCACCTCGAAGCCGGCTTTCTTCATCGTAAGGGCCAAGAGCTGCGCTATGTCCTCATCATCTTCCACAACCAGAATCTTCGATCGGTTCATTGTGCCCCTCGCTGGGAATTCCCGTTGCACCGGCAGTATAGCACGGTTTTTGCCGGGATATCAGGTAACAAATGGAAGAAAACCGGCTATACAAAACGGGCGCAATTCTACCGCCCGATTTGTTACGTTTGCGTGACGGTTGGGTTACGTAATGAGTGAATTTGCGGAATCGAAAATTTTATTCACGCCAAGCCGCGAAAGTGCGAAGGGGAGAAGAAATGCAGGGGCTCGGGGCTTTTTAGGATACTGTGAAAGGGGTTCGGCGATGCTGCCGAAGGATTTTTTCGGCGTCGGGACAAGTTTAGCATGCATGATTCCTGTTGACTTGATGTTTCATCATGCGTATTAGGTACAGTGGGTCGGTAGATATCCTATCTTTTCTTTTAATGAGCATCGTACGATGAATATCGTGAGATTGAGCTGTTTTTGTCGGGGGCGACGATGAAGAAACTTCTGGACATTGCGGCGGAGATTGTTCAGACCCAGGCCTCGGTTGCGCAGATGTCGGCCGAACAGATCGAGCAATCTCTTATCAGGATTTTCTCTACACTGCAAAAGATACAGAGGGCTGAAGAGAAGGGGGTTTTGCTGGAAAGCGGTGCGGAAGGGGACATGGGCCTTGTCGGGAGCGCAGCGACCCCGACAGAACCGCGCGAATCCATCCAGGATGACACGATCGTCTGCCTGGAGTGCGGTACGCAGATGAGGCAGCTTACCACAAAGCACCTCAGGGGGCACAACCTTACTCCCCGCGAGTATAAGGAAAAATGGGGGTTTTCTCTAAAGCAGCCCCTTTCGGCAAGATCTTTGACCAAGGCTCGCAGTAAAGCCGCCAAGAAAAGGGGCCTTCCCGCCAACCTGGTCAAGTTCCTCGAGGAAAGAAAGCAAAAGAAGGCCGAGGCAGCTGCTGCGCTCGGTTTCGGTCCCGAGCCGCCGGAAAGCAGGCCCGCTGTGAAAAGAAGGCCCAAGACGCGTAGCGGTACGGTCTAGCCCGATTGAGTTAAATTTTCAAATTTAATTCCCTTTTGCTCGCTCCAATCGTCGGTTTTCACGCACAATGGTGTGAACGGGGCAGGCGGGGAGAAAAAGCGGTCCGACTCTCTTGTCGACGCACTCCGATTCGACCTTGAAGGGCGCGCACTCGGGCGTTTTGCCCTCGCCGTGGTCCCGGTCGGGAAAAAAAGAAAAAAAATCGAAACGACCTTCAATTTCATATTCTCATGTTTGGCTAACCTGATATAATAGAGTTCTCTCCTGGGAGGATTTCTCTTTTACAGCAAAACCGTTTTCAAATCGTGGTGGGTGCCTCCTTGACAACGTGAATGCGGCTATTTAGGGTTTATCCAGGTTCCCCAGAGAATGATTTATCGCCCTGGAAAACGAATTTGGCCTTGCCGCCCGGTTCGGCAGGTTTCACCAAACCCGTAATACCTTTGTTCTTCGAACGAGTGAAGAAAAGTATTTCCTCAGGGTGTGCCACATTCCATTAATTTTCATTCCACGCCATTAGTGCGAAAAGGGAAAGGTATGCAGATCGAGTACAAGAATATCGATCCAAAACTCGTGGTAAACGAGATCAGAAACGGCAGATCGCTGGAATCGGTGCAGAAGGTCTTCGGGTTGCGATTCAAAAGCGAGGTCCAGGACCTCTATCTGAAGGGGCTTATGGAACTTGGGGAGATCCCCCAGGTGGAGTTTAACAAGCCTGTGGGCCAGGCCTCCCCCGTTCTGGCTGTACCGGCCGTTGCGCAGCAGGCCCCGGATAGAACTCCGTTTCGCAGGCGCGAACGGCAAAGACCCCCGGTATCCAACCCCACCGTGGTGATCAAAACCGGCAATTTCCGAACGATCGGCCAGAGCGGAAGCGTTACGCTCAACAAGGCCCTTCTGGTCGAGATGCTGGGCTTCAAGGTGGGAGATTCTTTCGAAATTTACCGAGAAGACGACATGGTAGTGTTAAAGAAGGCTCACAATCCCGTTTGAGTTTGCGGCACTTTTCCTTTTCCCATTCTCCCCCGAGCCGATGAGCGGTTTTCAGGCTTTCTTTCTGAGCTGGTTGAGAACGTGCAGGAAGCGCCACAGGGCGGTCAGGTTGGTGCCGAATGCCAGGAGGATGAGTGCGCTTTTCAAGGCCAGGTTCATGGACCAGGCGGTGGTGGGGCCGGCAGCGAAGAGATTGACGAGCGGATTGAGTATCCCGGCTGCCCCGAGCAGCACGATCCGCTCTCCTCTTTGAAAGGCCCCCCCCAGGCATCTTGCCCCCAGGCCTTCGGCACGGGCCCTGGTGTAGCTGACCATGAGGGAGCCGAAAAGAATGAGCAGGATGAGAAGCGAGTAGGGGGTTCGGTCGTCGCCGCGGTAGAAGTAGAACCAGATGCCCAGGTAGATGATGAATTCGGTGTACCTGTCTATGACCGAATCGAGAAAGGCGCCGAATTTCCTGCTCTGCCCGGTGGCCCTGGCCAGGGAGCCGTCCAAAGTGTCGAGCAGGCCGGCAAGGAGCGTAAGAAATCCACCCAGAAGAGGCAGGAACGCGAAGGCAAGCCCTGCGAGCATGCTGAGCAGCAACCCGCCGATCGTGATGGTATCCGGGGTTAGCTTCCACTCTATGAGCCTGGGAACTATGAATGTTTCGAGAATCTTGTAATAACCGCTTTCAATGATGGTTCCCTTGAGCATAATGACCTTTGGCTGCAGTCAATCGGAAATGTGCTTACCCCCGGATGCAAATATCAAAGGGGGGCCGTTTAGCCGTCCCTACCACACAGTTGGATAGCAGATTCCGGTCCTTAGATCAAATCTAAACAGGTTTATTCATTGAAGCCCATCGATCTCGGCCAGATCGGAGAGGGTGTTGACGTTTGTAAAACTGTGGGCTTCGGGGTCGGCTTTTCGCCACTCGGCCTCCGAGATGGTCCTGAGCCTGATTTTGCGGTAGAACGCAACGACCTGGAGCTTGGGGGGAGCCGCCTGCAACTGGCGTGCGATTACAGGCAGACATCTCCGGTTGTAAAGCGCGAGCAGTGGATCGAAAAATTCTCCCACCTTGGGCACGACGGCATCGATATCCGCCCTTCGGGCTTCGAGCACAAGAGAGGCCATTGGGGGAACCAGGAAGGGCATGTCGGTGGCCTTTACAAAAACCCATTCGCAGGGGCTGAAAAGAAGCGCCGTATAGATGCCTCCCAGCGGCCCCAGGTGCGGAATGATATCTCGGACCAGCATCGCGCCCGTATCCAGGTAGGGTTCGATCTCGTTGGCCACGATCATGACCGGGTCGCAAAACGGGCGTAGCGATTCGATGGCAAGATCGATGAATCGTTTGTCCCGCAACTTCTGAAACGCCTTGTTTTTCCCGAACCGAAGGCTCTGGCCTCCGGCAAGGACGGCTCCCGCTATCAATTTTGATTTTCTCCCCGGTGTAAAAGGAAGGGAAACGGTTTGGCGGGCTTTTCCCTGCCCCCTGGATCGCGAATTGTCAGCGCTTCATTTCTGCGCGTCGAGGAGGCGCAGTATTTCCAGAAATTTCTTATTCTGCTCGACGGTTTCCGAGGCGATCTGCTCCAGGAGTCGGCCGGGTTCGTCCAGTCCGGCCTCGCGCGCCCGGCCGGCCCAAAGCCTGTAGGAACCGGCGTGATCCTCGTTGTGGCCTATCCAGTGCTCCACCATTTTGCGAAACCTGCTCGTCTCCAAACTCTCCTCGGGGTGTTTGCCATCATGGTCGTGTGAATGGCCCTCGTGATGTTCGTGATGTCCATGATGGCCATGATGTTTTTCGTTCGTGTCATGCATACGGCAATCCTTTCTCTATTTCCGGGGGCCGTCGGGTCGAAGCCCCTCCGCTCACGGTTTGTTTCAAAAAGTCTTTGGTCTCGACGGCGCTCCGTCGATTGACCCCGACCTCACGGTATGATAGCCTTCCGGGTTGTGGAGGTCGTAAAATGATTCCTTATCCAAAAATTGATCCCGTCATATTCTCACTCGGTCCGGTCCGCGTGAGGTGGTACGGGGTGATGTACGTTCTGGGCTTTATCTCCGCCTATTTTCTGATTCAAAAACAGGAGCGCTCAAAGCAGATCGGCCTGGTTGGCGAGACGGCTCAGGACCTCGTGTTTTATCTGGCGATCGGCGTAATCGCCGGAGGGCGGCTCGGCTTCATACTCTTCTACGAATACCTCAACTTCGGCTATTATCTCCGCCATCCCCTGGAAATCATCGCGACCTGGCACGGGGGAATGTCCTTTCACGGAGGTCTCATCGGGTGCCTTATCGCCGGATTGCTATTTGCCAGGCGAAAGAAAATACCCCTGGCCGTTCTTGCCGATTCGGCCGTGGTGACCGCTCCGATCGGGCTGGGGCTCGGGCGTATCGGCAATTTCATTAACGGCGAACTGCTGGGCCTTCCCAGTCACGTCCCCTGGGCGATGATATTTCCGAACGCGCCCGCATGGGCAGGAGGGCCGGTCCCGCGGCATCCCTCGCAGCTCTACGAGGCATTGGCCGAAGGGCTGCTTCTGTTCATCATACTGTGGCAACTGCGAAAAAGACAGTTTAAAGATGGCATGATGGTTGCCTTTTTTCTGCTTTTTTATGCCGTCTTCCGGTTTATAATCGAGTTTTTCAAGGAACCCGACCCGCCGCCGCTGGGGTACGTGTGGGGCGGTTTAACGGTGGGTCAGGTGTTGTGCATTGCGATGGTCCCTGTGGGCATAGCGCTGATCCTTTTTCTGTACAGAAAAGAGATCCGGGATGCTTTCAGGGCGATCAGGGGCGGGGCCGTCCACCGCGCCCGCCAATAAGGACGCTCTATGACGATCGATCCGGTTGGCTTGTCTCCAAGATCGGCTTCGCAAATCACTCGCGAATGGCGCCCGCTCTATGAGCAGGGGAAAAAGGATGGCCATAGCGCGCTCGACGTCGTTCGAAGCGGGCACAGGGTGTTCATGGGCTCCGGGGGCGGGGAGCCCCAGCACCTGGCCAAGGTGCTCGAAGAAAGGCTCCACAGGCTTTCGGACCTGGAAATTCTGCACATCCTGAGTGTCGGAAGCGCCCGGTTCACCGAGGCGGGCGTGGACCAGTGCCGCCTCAAGTCCTTCTTTGTGGCCTCGGCCAACCGGGAGGCGGTCGCCGAGGGCCGGGCCGACTATACGCCCATTAACATCGTGGATATCCCCGGGCTTTTTCGCTCCGGCGCCCTGCCGATCGACGTCGCCCTCATCCAGGTGTCGCCTCCCGACGATCACGGCTTTTGTTCCTGCGGGATAGCGGTGGATATCGCAAAGGCCGCCGCCGAGCGCGCCCGGCATGTGATCGCCCAGGTAAATCCCCGGATGCCCCGCACCCTGGGGGATTCCTTCCTTCACGTGAGCCACATCGACGCCTTCGTCGAGTACGAGGAACCGCTTCTGGAAGTGCGGCTTCCGATCATGAACCAAATCGCGCTGGATATCGGAAGCCACGTGGCCGGGCTTGTCGAAGACGGCTCGACGATCCGTGCGGGGGTGGGGAGCCTTTCGGTCGCCTCGCTCTACGCCCTGGAAGGCAAAAAAGACCTGGGCGTCCACACCGATATGCTGACCGACGCCTATCTGTACTTGGTCAAAAAAGGCGCAATCACGAATGCGCGAAAGACCCTGCATCCGGGGAAAATCATTGCGAGCTTTTGCCTGGGCTCGCGCGACCTCTACGACTTCGTAGACAACAACCCGATGGTTGCCCTCCATCCGATCGACTACACAAACGATTATTCCATCATCTCGGAAAACGACAGGATGGTGACCATCAATTCGGCCCTGGAGGTCGATTTGTCAGGCCAGGTGTGCGCGGATTCGCTCGGCTACGAAATATACAGCGGGGTGGGCGGAACGATCGACTTTTTGCGGGGCGCCAAAGGCTCGCGAGGCGGGAAATCCATCATGGTGCTCCCTTCCACGACGATGGATCGAACGCGTTCGAGGATTGTTCCCGCCCTTACCGAAGGGGCCGGAGTGGTCACGACGCGAGGAGGCGTGGAGTACGTCGTAACCGAGTACGGGGTCGCGGCGCTTCAGGGCAAATGCATCCGGGAACGGGCGCTCGCACTCATCTCGATAGCCCACCCGGACTTCAGGGACGAGCTTTTGGAGGCCGCGCGCCGCATCAATTACGTGGGAAAGGATACCGGGGGCTCGGCTGCAACCCGGGCCATCTATCCGCACGATTGGGAATATTGCCTGGAGTTGCCGCGTGTGGGAAATGTCTTCTTCCGGCCTTCCAAATCGATCGATGAGCGGGCCGTAAAGGAGTTTTTCTATTCGCTGCCTCACACCGAGGCCTACCTGCGGTTTCCTTCGCTCCTCAAGGTCTATCCCCACTACGACGTCAAGGCGATGGTCAATACCGATTACCACCGTGAGATGTGCATCCTGGGCTTTGCAGGGGAAAAGGGCCGGGGCAGGCTCATCGCCCTTGCCCGCTATCACCTGGCGGACGATGCCATTTCGGCCGAGGTCGACTTTGCCGTTCATCCCGATTTCGCCCACGGGGGGGTGGCCACCGCGATGATTCGCCATTTGGCCCAAAGAGTTGCGCTGCGAGGCATTAAGAGGCTCGTTTCCTACATCCCGCTTGGAAACGAGCAGGCGTTCGGGGTTTTTCAAAAGCTTGGCTACCCGGTGGACAAGGCGCGAACGGCCGGCGCCTATGAAATAAGGGTCCTTCTGGATAAGCCCATAGCTTCCTGAAACAGGCAAATGGAGCCCCGGGAGTTTTTCGAAAGACGAATCGTTGAACTTGGCGAACGGATCGAGGCTCTCGAGCGAAGCGTCGAAATGCTTTCGGCACGGACAAAACACCCGGTCGAAAATCTGCTGTGGCAGCTCGGGTTTCCGGTCTTGAGCCATGGGGGGGACGCCCAGCTTCTCTTTTCGCCGACAATCCTCAATTCCTCCCTCACCCGTTTCTATCGCATGATGCGGCGGTATTCCTTCCGACTCTTCCTGAGGGACCTCATAAAGACCCCGGAGGGAAACGGCTTCGACCCGCTCACCCGGTACTGTTCTCGCGGGGCCGTCGGGGCCTACATGGAAACGCTTGCCCAATTGGGGATCGTTACCCTTTCCGGTGAGGATTACGGCCTGACACGAAAAGTCCCGAGCTTTGGCCGAACTCTTGAGTGGTACGTGTGCGAGATCCTCCGGAGGGAGTTTCTTGCACCCGCGCTTTTCAATGTGAAGCTGGAAAATACCCGGCTGGGCGGGGACTACGACGTGATCGCCCAAGTGGCGGGGCGACTTGTCTACATCGAGGTCAAATCCTCGCCGCCGCGGGGCGTTGAGCGCGAGGCCGTCGAAGCCTTTCTTGCAAGGGCCGGCGAGCTTTCCCCCTCGGTTTCTCTCCTGCTCGTGGATACCGAACTGCGCATGAGCGACAAGCTCGTTCCGCTCCTTTCCGCGGGGCTCGAACGGGAAGGAAAGATGGGGCCTCAATGGGCGGTGGAAAGAGTGGCGAACGAAATCTTCCATGTCCGCCACTCGCTCTATGTGACAAACAGCCGTAAAGGGATCTACAGCAATCTTCGGAGCTGTTTTCGCGATTTTTTGCTGCACGAAGGAGCGTGAACCGCACGGCTTGACTTTGGCCGGAAAAGCTATACAATTACTTTAATCTTTTTGAAAGGGGGGGCGAAACGGGTTCGACGGAGGTAAAGAAGTCACAGTTGCATGCCGAGGTCCTTGCTGCTCGTTAAACAGTGGGGAATAAAACAAACGCAGACGATTACGCGTTCGCTGTAGCCGCTTAACCGCGGCTGCCGTCTCCAGGTTCTGTTCCCGCGGGGGCCAATGGGGGCGTCGACTAAGTGGGATGGCTGCCGCCATGACGCCTGCAGTGGTCGGCAGTGAGATTTAGCGGGCTGTGCACCGGAGAAATCCCGTCCGCAGGAGTTCGCCGGGGCGAGAATCAAAGAGCGGAATAAGCATGTAGAAGCTTTGGCGGAATGCTTTCGGACGCGGGTTCAACTCCCGCCGCCTCCACCAGTTTTTAAGCAATAAAATCAACTACTTGGCTGAACCATGCCCCATGCGTCTGACGAGCTTGGGGGAAGAGGGGACCAATTGTTCAGCAATCCTTATGACGCCAAGGGTACCGACACGAAATAATCCACTTTTGAATCGATTTCTTCTTTTCTCAGATTATTTCGCAACTGATCCATTGTCAGCTCCGTGATTTTTGCCTCCACAGCGTAGGTCAGTCTCACTAATCGATCAACGGACCTTGAGGGCTTTTCGTGTCCATTTTCCCATCTGGACACTGTAACCCGATCCACTCCAAGCAGTTGGGCGAAATCGTTTATCTTCAAATGAAGATTTTTTCGAAGAAACCGGATTTCCGCACCATTGAGGTTGGTGGGTTTAAGCAGGACGCTTTCGCCGACCAATTTCATCAATTCCGTCGAATGGGGAATGGAAACGATCTTCTCGCCGCAGTTGGCGCATGTCCCGATGGCAACGTTGGTCAGGTGAACGTTGTCAAGCCCACTCTCAAGAAAGTGGTGATGGGTTTTCTTGAAGGCAAAATGCTCACCGCCGCATGTCGGGCATCTTTCCAGATTATCCAAGACCGGCTCCTAAAAAATGGTGACAATCAGAACCGCGTGGGAACTCACGATGACAGTTATGGCTACGGCTGAATCCCCATCGATTGTGTTTCCGTCCACCCGATACTTGAATTGTTCATGTTTTTCATCATATTCGGGTTGGTTCGTTATCTCTCCATTCAGCAGAATTGAGAGCAGATCCTGAAAGCCGAACCCTCGTTCAGCCATCCTCTTGCGGCAGTGAGCCGTGGTCCGCACATCACCGAGATTTGCGATTTCACGAATACGCCTGATCGCCTCCGAAGAGGAAAGCGGCACACTCAAGATGATAATCTCCCACTAAGTTAGTGGTCAAGAGGAATGTAACATAGTGTTACGAAGAAAATCAAGAACTGCATCATAGCACCATTCAGACCCCTTGACCACTTTCAGTTTTTTGGCTATGCTATCGACTACGCGGCAATTCTGAGTCTTCGACTTTCACCGAGAGCGAGTGAAAGCGGAGAGCCGGCACTGGCCTTTCCCGCCGTTTCCCCCCGTCAATGGGGCTGGACCGAATTCTCGAGGGTCTGTTCTGCCTTCATCTTGACACGCGGAGGAAGAGACCCTACCTTTTGCCCAAATTTTTACATCGTTCTGGGGCTCTTTTACGCTTTTTCCATCCATAAGCATTCGGAGTTAGCAAAATTCGGTCGTGTGAGGTGAACCATGTTGTATAGCGTAGCCGATACAGTCGTGGAGTTCATTCGAACCCAGGAAGAGGCAGACCGCTTGTGCAAGATGAGTGAACTTGCCCAAAGTGCGGACGAAGCCGCTCAGTATCGCATCGAGGCAGAAAGGCTTCAACGCAAGGCCGACAGGCTCCTTTCGAGATACCGATCGATGAAACGCCCGTAACACAGCACCTGGCACAGTCTATCAGCGGCTTTTGGTGATCCAGACCGGATTCAATCGGCTGTTTTGCGGCTCGATCTTCGCGCCGGCCTTTGCGAAATCTTCTCGATACGTTCCATCACCAGGGCGGCCACATTTTTCCAGTCGTACTCGCGCCTGATCCGCACCGAAAGGCCCAGCGCCCTTTGCCTTGTCTCCGTCCTTTTTTCGAAGGCCTCTCGCAGAAGGTTTTTCAGGGCGTTTGCGTCCGGCTCCAGGACCCAGCCCGCACCGCCCGCAAGCCGGATGTCTTTGGGAGCGAATTCCCTGCGCTCCGACGGGATGAGAAAGACCTCGCCGGGCCGGCAGAAATCGTCTGTTGAGCCCCCTTCGGTGGCGATCACGGGGACGCCGCACGCCATGGCCTCGAGAACGGGCAGGCCGAATCCTTCGCCCCGGTAGGGGTGTACGAGGCAGTCGCAGGTGGTGTAGAGGCCGGGAAGTTCTTCGGTTTTAAGCGCTGCCTGCAGGTGCAGGATCTCGGGCGCCGAGGGGGCTTGCCTGATCTCGCCGATTAGCCTGGTGAGGCCCTGGTCGATATAGATCTGCTGCTGCGGCAGGTCCTTTATGACCAAAACGACCTCATCGCGGCTCGTGAAAGCTCTACGGTAGGCGTCGAGAAGCACATCGACCCCTTTTCGCCAAAGCCCTCCGCCGACGAATAAAAACTTGAATTTTTCTGGAAATTTAAGGGAAAGCCCGGTTGCCCCCGGATGAAAGCGCTCCGGATCGACCCCATTGGGCACGACCTGCACGCGGTTGGCCGGAACGCCGCTCGCGATGCAGGTCTTCAAGACATGCCGACTCGGGACCCATATCTCATCGACGAGACTCCCGAGGGGTTCGACCCAGGCCTCGGGGAGCCTGCCGTATTCCCACGGCTGAATCATGACCCAGTGCCCGCCTGACGGCGGGGTGAAATTGGGAGGCCAGTGGTGTCTCACAGTCACATCCGGCTCCCCCGAAAGGGGCGCGCGCATCCTGCGCACGATTTTTTCAAACCGCGGATCGGAAGCCGGATCGATGTCATCGACTTCGTGTCCGGTTGCAAGGGAGAGCTCGAAGCCCGCCTCGATCAGCTGCAGACACAATTCTCTATTGATAAGGGCGAGGGAGTGGCTCACAAAGTGGGAGCCTTCCCAGAGGATGCGCTTGCCGGCTTTGGGTGTTCTTATTTCGGTCGCGGCCTTGAGTTCCCACCCTGCCCGTATGGCCTCGAGAGCGGCGGGAACTGCCAGCGAAGGCGGGTACATCCTTCCGGCTGCATCGGCGGCAATTTCATGACGCTCTTCCGAGGACATAGCGTATGCCCGGCGCAATGAGCTGCGGACATCGGCCAGATCCAGCCGCGGCATGAGCGCGTCCTTGTGATGGGGTTGATAGAGAAGCATCTCCGGCGACAAGGGCGCCCTGGCAGCCGGATCGTTTGGAATCGGGATATAGCAGCTTTCCGGAAATGCGAGCACCCCCGATGGAAAAACCGTCAGGCGCTCCCTCAAGATCGCTTCGCCCACCGGGGCCGTGTGGGCCGTATCGGTGGAAACGTAGACATTGCAGCTGTCGAGCAGGCGCACTACTCCCAGCCTGGTTCCCAGGTCCTCATCGAGGATGATGGCGGCATCGGAACCGGTTTTTTGACGCAGCGAGTCAATAAGATCATGGAGGTCCTGTCGCGGTTTTCCGGGAACCGGGTGCCACGAGGGATAATTGACTTTGAGATAGAGTTCGACTTCTCTATCTTCCCTGAATTCTTCGAGATAGGCTTCGACGAGCGTGTCCCATCTGCGGCGCGGCAAAAACATGGCGATGCAAAGAAACCTGAAACGTTTTTCGGGAGGCGTCGTTTCTTTGCACGGGGCAGGTATCGCGGGGTTTTCCAGCCAAAGATGGGGGACGGACATGGCCCGGAGCTTATCCTGCGCCATTCCGGCAGAGATGAAGACTTCCCGCTCCTTTTCCGAGGTAAGCCACACCTGGTCCATGCGGCGGCAGACGTCGATCCATTGGGGGGGCGGCGCATTGCCCTCGGCGCTGCTGTCGAACGTGGTGAAAAGAATGCGCAGGTTCGGTTTCGGAAACTCGAAGGTAAGCCAGACGGGGTCCGGTACATGCGATACGATGACCGTTATGGGGGGAACCAGAGGCGTAGACTCGAGGCTCTTTAACAGGGAAAGATCGAAATCGTCCAGGCCCGGCTCTACCTCGCACCCCGGAAAGATCCTGACCGGGACGCCCGCCCGGTGCAGGGCGAAAACGAAGGAGCGAGCCGTCAATCCGTAGCCGCTCCGATTGTAAAACGGTGCAATCCATGCGATGGTGCCGGAAAAAGTCTCTTGCTGATCGCTCATCGGGAAATCCTTCTGCGACTATAAAGCATTTGCGGCCCATCGGGTCCGGGTCATTTTTCCCATGACGGGGCGAATTCGGATCCGGCTTCATTCTGTAAAAAGGAGCTGCGTCTGTTCCAGTTCGCATAGGAGGACTGGTAGCAGATTGCGCACTGCGTGGGCATGTTTCCCTCCCGGTTTACCGCGGCACGGAAGGCCTGATACTCGGGGGAATTCCACATGCCCGGGAAATCGGGATAGTCATGCAGGCCGAAAAGTTTCTGGGCGGTGGACTGACAGGGGCGGATAAACCCGTCGGAGCCCAGAAAAAGATCCCGCCATCCGACAAAACAGGGCTTGTGCGGGGCATCCCCGGCAGGGTCGTGTCCCCGGAGATAGGGCAGTTTGAGAAGGACCCCGAAACGTTCGGCAAGTGCTGCGGCCTCGGAAAACACCGCCTCGACCTCCTCTCGATCGTCGCAAAGGACTTCCGGGGCCAGTTCCTCCGAAAATGCGGTGAGATAGACCGCCTTTACCTCTTCGATTCCAAGGGTGTGGGCGAACTCCACCAGGAGCGGAAGTTCGTGCAGGTTCTCTTTCATGAGAGTCATGACAAAATTGATGTGGGGCCGGCGCCGGGGGGAACTATTTCTTCGGGCCAGGAGGGTGCGGAGATTTGCGATGATTTTTTCGCTATCCGCCCCCTTTCGAATTCTTTCGTTTGTCTCCCGGTTCGCTCCATCCAGGCTCACCGCCATAATATCCACCGTGTCGACTACCAGGTCTGAAAACCGGTCCAGAAGCATCCCGTTGGTCAAAAAGTACTTTTTGACCGGAAACCTGCCCAGGTATTCCAGGATCTGACGAAACTTCGGGTGCAGGGTCGGCTCTCCCCACCCGAAAAGGGTCACCTCGCCGGCAAGCTCCAGGAGCGGGGCAAACTTTTCGAGCCAGTCCGGATTAAACCATGTGGGCCGAAAATTCCTGGCATTCCGGCCGCACATGATGCAGGAGAGATTGCAGGCGTTGGTCAATTCGAACACGAGCCGCTGCGGGGCCGATTCGAGCACGGTGCTTCCGGCCTGCATCTCTGCGGTGTTTACCGCGGCGTTTTGCCTCTGATTTTCCGTAAGATCGCGATAGGAGAAGAGATTGGCCGTCTTTGCCCGAAGAATCTCCATGTACAGCTCCCTGGTCTGCGTCGCCCTTTACGCCGTAGCGTAGAGAACGGTTTCGGCGGTAAAACCGGTGTAATTTCTCAAATAGAATCGGTAGCCGACCCCGAGGCCGTGCAGGTAGCGCGGGACTTCCCAGAGATGGTGCGGGGCGTGGTAGACACAGACCCCGAGGTCCGGGCGGCTTTCCCGAATGAGCCCCTCGGCCCCCCTCAAGACCTCGGGCTCCGCTCCTTCGACATCCATGCAGATAAACGTTGGGGAAAAGCCCGGAAGCACGTGGTCGAGCGCTACGGCCTGCACGAGCGTATCTCCCGCATCGGAGACGCGAGACCCTAGACCGCCCCCGCTTATGAATCGCACAAGACCCTCCCGGTTGTATGCGGCGCAGGGCATCGCCACGATGTTTTGCGCCAGCCGCTCCCGGTTGTTCCTCAAGTACCCCGCAAGCCTTTCGAAGAGAAAAGGCTCGGCTTCAAAGCAGACCAGTTCGTCCACCTTCCCGCGCACCGCGTTGAGCAACCGCACCGTGTCGCCGTCGTATGCGCCGCAGTTGACAAATCTCGCATAGCCCTTCGAAAGGGGAATGCCTTCGGGGAAATACTGCTCCCGGGCGGGACGGGCGGGCAGGGGAACGGGTTTTCTCTCCATGTGGGTCTGAAGAGCGCGGCAGTAGATCTCGCGGCTCTCCTCGTCTTCGAAAAGATCGAGGCAGTCGAGGATTTGCTCCTTCCGTTCCAGGTAAAACCCGAAGCCTTTTTCCTCGAGTTCGGCGGGCAGCCGCAGCGGGTTATGAATCTCATAGACATCCATCATGAGGAGGATATTGCAAAACCCCATCTCTTCGAGGCAGCGCACGATTTCCGCGTGATACTCCCGCTTCCCCACGCAGACGATGACGACGGTCTCACGCTTTTCCGCTTCTGAGGGCCGGTAGTCCTCCGGTGAAAAGGCCGGGAACCCCTCGAAGGTGTCCCCCCGCTTGAAGCGCCGGTCCAGAACCAGAGACGGCCGGTAGTGGTAATGGCGCATGAGGATTTCGAGAACCCAGTGAAACCCTTCCCCCGCCCCGTAAATGATGATCTTTCGGCCGCCGAGAGCCTTTTCGGCGAAAAAGGCGTCGGGGGGGAAGTCCATTCTGTCGAACAGAAGGGAAACATTGGCATTGATTGCTTTCATGGACACCTTTCGAGAGTCACTCTCATACGCCGATCCAAGGAGCGTTTCAGTCGGTGATGTTCAGGTACGGGTCGATGATCTTAACTTTAGAAAATTCGGGCATTTTTTTCATCTGAGCATAGATGTTCAAATGATACGCATTCGACGCAATAATAACTGTGTCGATATCATATTTCGTTATCTCCGATGGCTTGACAACCGAAAAGCCAAATGGTGAGATGTGTGGTGGATTGTTATCAAATGCTACTATAGGGTGAATGTCCATATAGTCCATTAGTGAACATATCCACATGGCATGCGCGCCAGCGCCAAACAATGCAATTTTGGAATTCTTGTCATATTTATTTAATAACGTTAGAAAATAATCATGGAGAAGATTGCTATCTTGTGGCAATAAAACAAGATCGCACCCGTATGAAATATTATTTATGTTTTCTTCTGTTATCGGTGATGTATGCTCAAGGAGTTTCATAACGGCGATAGCATACTCGCGTTTTGTTAATTCCTGTTCATTTTGAGAGAAATGATCCATTTCCTTATGAACACATACACCATTATACTCGAGTTGGCTTGATAAATATGCGAATGATCTAAGTGAATCATAATTCGCTTGTGATGTTGTATTCAGGCAATCCCAGCCTTCAATCAAATCTTCCCCCTCACAATAATCAGCGTTAACTGATACATTTTTGATTCGATGATTTATGCAGAAATCTATAAAGTTATTCATGATTTCGGTAGAGTTATTTTTTGAAAAAATTATGTATTTGATCCAAAAGCGTGATCCGCCTTTTACATGGGAGGCATAACGGTCAATATTTTGTGCGACACTATTGAATTTATCCACCCCTTTTATTTTTCTGTAGCTCTCCCTATCTCCGCTGTCCATGCTGACCTGGACCAGCGCCTTTCCGGATTCCAACGCTTTTGCGATCTCAGGGGCGAAAGAAATTGCATTCGTATTTATCATTACGCGCAGTCCCTTTCGAGTCACCGAATCCAGGGTCTTCATGGTTTCTTTGCTCAAGCTCGGCTCGCCGTTTGAAAAAATTACCTGGCACGAAGGGGCAACCAGATCGGCTTCGAACAACTGCTCCACAGCCCTGTTAACCGCCTTGTCAAGATCGTAGCCTCTACTGATTGGGGTTCCTCCGGCGTCCGAGCGCAAATGGCAAAAAACGCACTTCGCATTGCAATATGTAAAGGCCTGCAAATGAAGAAACTCGGTTAATCGGCTACTCGATGGCAACTCTATATCTTCATCGGTTTCAATAATGAACCGACAATTCTTACACGGATGGCCACCGGTTTTGGTATGAAGCCCATATTCGACATACTCTGGTACAGGCTTATCCATATCCTCATTCATGGTTCTTGCTAATGCAGTACGTACAATTCCGATCCGTTCAAGAGGTAGTTCTTCATCCGGGTCCCATGGTATAGTAGGCATCAATTGTTTTGTAGCACAGCAAAACTGCACTCTGTCTCTCTCAATATTCAAAGCACCATTCAATGCCTTGCAATACTTCATATAAAGATCCTTTGTATTTAGAAGGTCGATAAGTAGCTTTATATAAAACTTAGTTTATAGCAAATAGATCAGTTTCGCAAATGGTCCATGACAAATGACGCAAATATAAGTTATATTCAGGTAAAATATCATGTACCATCATGGGAACATCAAATATCGCCTCGAATGAATGATATGCACCCAGTACCAGTCGTGGCCTGAAAGCGTTAATTGTTTTATGTGAACCTATTAGTGCTTTTGGTATGATGTTGCCTGGTGGATCCATCTTTAATAATGTTATCTTGCGTCCGTCAAGGAATTCATCGACAGAGATAACCTTTATCTCGATATCACCGCCATCGCTAATTCCACTTGCTGTTGGAGCAACTGCAATATCAGAAGATTCGAACCGCAGGATTCCACTTTGCGAAAATACACCCAGTCGATGGCATGATATATTGTCAAGTTCTATCGAGTTCTTTTCCAACTCATCGAAGTTCTTGGGGTCTGGCTCGAATGCAAAGATGTGATTATATGTCACGTTTTGGTTGCGGCACGCCTTCACAAACTCGAGCACAGAATCGCCATCAAATGCTCCTACATCCAAATAGGTCTCACCCTGTTGCAGGGCAAGAACATCATTGGTGAAGTAGAAAAAGTTCTCAGGGCCGAGTACTGGAAAAGGAATCAAGCCGAATGTAGCAATAGGTTCGCTAAACGACATGAGGTAATCAGTGAATAACTTAATATTGTGATTGGCAACCAGTAAGGTAAGTTTGGAAATAAAAAGGTCACGAGACTTTTGATCTGCAAGCAGAGTGTAAACAGTAGATACCTTTTTTTCATTTTGTATCAGAGAATCGATAAGTGCGTGGGAAGGTCGAGACCGTAGTGAGGCAAGATTCGATTGATTCGTAAAGGAAAAATAGAGGCTAGTAGCCATATCAAACATTTTATTCCAAATTATTAACTTTCTATCAAATCCATAATCGATAAGATTCTTAATGACGGATGCAGCATATGTCTGGGTAGTAATAACAATACAGCTGTTTCGATGCGTTGCGATGAGTTCATCGAGTGAAATAACAGGAAGGCCACAATATTCGCCACCACACCGGGAGGGATCACTGTTACAATAACAAACAGGATGAATACCACAATTCCTGAGTGTCATTAAGATATCCTTGCCCAAACTACCTGTCCCATAGAGTACTATTGGCCTGCCGTTTACGACGGAGTCCGTGTTGTTTTGAAAGAGCCAGTTTAATATGTCCATATCTTTCGGAGCAGAGTTAACCAAATCAACAATATGCTGTACCACATTATTCATTATGCACCCATCCATTATCAACATGATAATTGCAATTCACAATCATTATGTTAGCAACATTGTATCGTCAAAATAATTGCCAAAATGTCGCAGATATAACTTATAGCCAGGATTCAATCTATGTACAAATAGCGGGATATTGTAAAGATCGCTCGTATTGTGATAGACGCTCAGTGCCAATTGTGGACTGCTGTTTCTGATTGTTTTGGCTGCGCCCGCAATTGCTTCCATTTCCGCCCCCTCTATGTCCAACTTGAATATGGTCATATTCTCGTGAGCCGGCTGTCCGTCGATATTGGCTGTTTCTATGTGCAGATCGGCAATGTCTTGAGCCGCCGTTCCAGAATCATGGATACGGGCGCAATAGGATTCGGTTCGTTCGGAACTGAGAAAACGTAGTTCGGTCTTACTGGACCATAAGCCCAGAGGAAAACAGGTGACATCCCTGTACCCAGAGGTGTTTTCCAGCAATTGTCGGTAATTCGATGGGTCGGGCTCATAGCAGAAGATATGCTTGTAGCGTACGTTGTTATTTTTGCAAGCGCGAATGAATTCCTCCACGGAGTCGCCGCAAAAAGCGCCGCCGTCCACCAGAACTTCATCGTCGTGGATATGTAAAACGTCATTGTTGAAGTAGAAATAGCTACCTGGAACAGTAAATCGTTCGGGATTATCAAAGCCGTACCGCAATACCGGCTCGGAAAAATCTTCCAGGTATTTCTTATACGCCCTGTGCTCGTAACCTGATGCGATAAGGGCCAGTCGTCTGACGAAAAGATCCCTGGATTTATCGTCGGCAAAAAGATCGAAGGCAGCGCAGATTTTGTCCTCATCGTTTCTAAGTCGTTCAAGGACGCCGGATGGTTCCCCATTTCTGGCCAACATCAGGATGCGCTCACGCCTGATTTGCACATCCGGTGAGGGATCATCGGTGTCTAGGGTAATAATTCTATCCGGATTGAATCCATGCGCCAGGAGCTGACTTTTCACAAGATTCTGGTAGGCTGCCGAGGCGATGAGGATGAGACTGTCGCGGTGCAGGTTTTTAAGTTCCTCGAAGCTAAGAATTGGTATGTCGCAGTGCTTCTTGCCGGCCCTGGAAGGATTATTGTCGCAAAAGCACGTGGGATGAATACCTTGACGTATCAATAACCGGTAAAAGATGCTTCCGCTCGAGCCGGCACAAAACAGAATCACCGGGATTTCGCCGCGTTCGGCCCTGTCTCGGAGACTGCCGAAGAGATCGTCAACAATCCCGGATTCATCGAAGGGTTCAATAAGTTCGGTTATCAATCTGAGCACTCGGGTCATAATGCTTTCCAGTATTTTTTCATCACGTTCGATGCAATCAGTGATTCCAGATGGCCACCTCGATATTTTTACCGGCATAGGCTGCGAGCTTCCCGACGATATCGGCCTGATGCTGAGGGGGCGAGGCGACAATAATGACATCGGGGGCCAGGCTGGATATTGCCTCATATCCGTGGATGGTCATCCCCTGTATACTCTTTCCGTGTATCATCCTATCGCGGTCCAAAAAGCCGAGGAGGCGGCCGGCCTGTATTTCCGGGTCCGAAAGCAGGGCCACGGCTTTGGGGCAGGCAGGGGCCAGAAGCACCTGCTTTCCCCGCAACGACCACGGCGCAGCGTCATGCGCGTCTCCAAAAATTCGAAGCGGAAGAGTGTCGAAGCGTGTTATCCTGAGCTGCGACATTTCCTCCTGGTGGCGAAAATCTCGAATCAGTATATCGGGCTGGCTGTTGGCAGGGGCCGTTCGTTCGATTTCTTTCATCACCCGGTCCAGAAGTATTCTGCCCTGTACCGACACCAGCGCCAGATGTCCCGTGGTATAGTGAACAGGATCGATGCCGTGTTTTTTGAGCAGGTTGTACATCTTTGCATAGGCTGCGATATCCCTTGAGAAGTCATAGTCGCCGAGATTTTCCGAATCGGCCTGCAGGCCTATGACTCGGGAGAAATCAAAGGTGAGCCAGACTTGGCGTGGCCGGATGGCAAGCATTGCGTAGGAAAACCCCGCGATATCATCGTCACTGCAGTTGTCGTTGCAGAAGATGTATTTTATGGCGAGCATCCCTCCGTCCCGGCTGCCGGCATGAGCGTACCGGGTAAGGTTTTCCATGACCTGGAGATAGTGGTCGCGTTTTTTTATGCGCATGTAAGTCGAGGGGGTGCCTGCATCGACTGAAGTGCATACCCACTGAATGCAACCATTGGCTAAGCCGTCATAAACCGACTGATGGAATTTGACGCCGTTGGTCATGAAGCGGACGCGGATACGGCGAGAGGCGAAATAGTCGAGATACTCGTCAACGTTTGGCAGCAGCGTGGGTTCGCCGCCGTTGAAATCGACGACTGAATCCCATTCGATATCCTCTGTCGTAAACTGTCTCAGGATGGCAAGATCGTCATATTTGGACTGGATGAACAAGTCCAGATGGGTGAAGCCGCAGAACTTGCAGCGAAGGTTGCATAAGGATGTGGCTGCATGATCGATTTGGCCGACCCTGGTAAATTGGACATCGGCAAAACGTTTGGCCACAACCATCTGACAATGCTTGCAGTCGAAATCCAACTCGTTTTGATTGTTATTGAGAAGGTCGAAGAGCCATTTACGCTTCTCGACAATCATCTCTTTTGTGATCGTCAATCGAGAGGCTTCTTCCGCGGTCCAATAGAAAGGAGCGGCAAATGCCCCCAAGGTGCAAGCCCGTATGCCGTCCGGCCCGAACCGCAGTCCGCTCTCAAGCCTTCTACACGATTTAACGATATCATCGGCTCGATACTTCATTGGCGTGTTTTTCCTTCCTCAGTGTCTCATACCCATGAGCGTCCGAACCGAAGCAGACGGGCTTTTGCTCTTAGAGTAGCTTCATGGATAGAGAGCCCGGAGTATTCCTGAGCGCTGAACCGGTGGCCGTTGACATCAAAGTCGAGCAAAGCACCCAATAAAATGCCCGGGATTACCGTTGCAATCGGATAAGTTGCGTCTTTGCCGCCTGAATCCGTCCGTACCCACCCCGGCTCCGCCATACTCATCATGACGCCGGTTCCTGAGATCACCGGCAAAGAGCCGTAGGCGAATTGATCGAGTGCGGCCTTGCTGCTCGCATAGATTATTTCTCCGGACGACTGGGGACGGACATACGAGGTGAGGTTGATTACCCGACCGAATCCGCGCCGGATCATGCCGGCGAGCAGGTGCTGACAAATGCGGATCGGCGCGACAACGTTGACCGAATAATAGGTTCGCATTGTATCTACAGGCACGTCCTCCTTAAAACCGGAAAGAAAGTGGGGCGCAAATGCAGCGTTGTTAAAGAGTATATCCACCTGCGGGGCGATTCGGTCCAGCTCGGTAAGCATTCTCTCCAGTTCGTCGGGGTTCGAGAGTTCGGCCGCTATCGGCACGATCTCGACCCCGAGGGAACTGCACGTCTCCAGCAGTCCGCTCACGTGGGAAAGCGAGCGGCTGTGGGCGATGATGTTTGAGCCCAAACGGGCCATGGCCATGGCGATCTGGCGGCCTACGCCGCGTGAGGCCCCGGTAACGAGCGTCCATTTGCCTCTCACGTCGATGACGGGAGGCTTTTCTTCGGTGTCCGGCAAATCCGCGTCGAGCCTTCCAATGGTCCGAAGGCAATAGCGGGCGGTATCGAAACAGGCGACCAGGATGTCGCTTATCCCCATCGAGCGAAGCTGTTCATGGATTTCCTCGTGTTTTCGTATGGTGATGACGACTGTCGTTCCTTCTCTCAGGACGGAAAGCTCGCCGGGGGAAATGCACTTAATACCCCGGAATTCGGTTCCCCATTTCTCGGGTGCGTTGTCACAAATGAGGTCGGGGACTTTCCCGAGGGATGACACGAGCTGCTCCCAGCACTCGTCGAGAAGAACTCCGGCACCGAACAGGCACACTCGCCCGGCGTTGCCGATCGCAAATCTGAGAGATTCCGGCCGGGGCTGGTTCACCTTCCATACTCCAGGAAAAAGGGTTTTATACCGCTGTTCAGTTCCATACGATTCGGGCGCTTCCCGCAGGTGGATCGTAGGAAACGATCCGGTGCGTCAAATTGGCGGTTGTGCGCAGCGCTTCGACGATGCCCGTTTTTTCGCCGTCTTCCGCGTCCCAGTATTCGCCGATTTTCCGGAAGACCGTCTCTTCGGCAATCTCGGGCAGGATGGCTGCGGCCAGGTGAAAGTATCTGCGGGCGCACGGCTCATCGCCGGCAGAAAGCGCCAGAACGCAGTAACGAAGGCAGAGTCTTCCGACCTTTTCCAGGGCCATGGGCAAACGCTCTCTTACCCCGTTCATATCACTGCCCCTTAGAGAAATCTCCGCAAACTGATGGGGCAATATGTACTGGCCGAATATCTCCATCAAATTGCCGGAGATATGGGACGAATCGCTTTGCGAGTGCACGCGGTTCAAAAGCAGCGGCTCGTTTATGTAGACCATGGGGTGTTCGCAGCACAGATTGAAATCGAGCAGCCTCTGGGCGTACCAGCGGGAAAGAATGTTTTCTACCGGCAGCTTGCCTTCGATTTTGGTCTTGATATACATGATCTGCGAGATGCTGGGGTTAACGGCGGCCATCATATAGACTGCGGCCTGTTCGGGACCGGGGATGACGCACGACTGGTTATAGAAGGGCGGTTCCTCGGTCCTGGCGCCCTTTTCGTCGATAATGGCGCGATGCGTCATGGCGTACCCGGCCTCGGGATTGGCCTCGAGCGACTCGACACATCTGTGGATAAACTCGGGTGCGAACTCGTCATCGGAGCACAGCACGCAGAAATACTTGCCCTTTATGTGCGCGTAACAGTTCTCCAGGTTGGGGCCGGGTCCGAAGTTTTTCCGGTTTCGGATGAGGACCATCTGCCGGGGATATCTGCGCGCATAGTCGACGGCGATGTCCCAGGAGTCATCGGTTGAGGCGTTGTCGGAAAAGACGATCTCGACGTTATCGTAGGTCTGGTTGAGCACACTGTCCAGGCACTGGCGCAGATATCTTCCGTAGTTGTAGTTGTGTATCAGGACGCTTACCAGAGGCTTATCCTTTATATTCGGCCGATCGGGAATATTTTCGACCTTCCTTCCGACCATCACGAAGCTGGCCAGCGGATTTTCTTCCATCGCCTTCACGCAATTCTTCACATATTCAGGGGAAAACGCATCATCGCCTGTCAGTTTGACACAATACTTACCCTTAGCCATGCGGCGGGCTTGTTTGTAATTATCTCGACCGCCGTTTCTGTTGTTCCGTTTGAGCGTTATTATTCCCCGGTATCTGCGGGCATACTCCAGGGCGATTTCCCAGGAACCGTCGGAGGAGGCGTTATCGATAAAGATCACCTCGAGATTATTGAGCAAATCCTGGTTGAGAATCCTGTCGAAGCACCGGCCCAGGTGTTCTCCGAAATAATCGTAGACAAGCACGCTTACAAGCGGATTGGTCGGATCGTTTAAATCCGGTTCTCGAATCATTTTATCAGTTCTCCATGGCGGCGTCGGTTTTGACCATCCTGTTTTTCACCCAGTCAATCGTCTCGCAAATCCCCTGTTCGAAGGAATACTCGGGGATAAAGCCGGTATCCAGCGTCAGTTCGCCGATATCGGCGGTGAGTTCCATTACCTGTCCACGCGGGTATTCCTTCTCTCCAAGTCCCAGGGGCAGTGCGGGATCGATGCGGTCCCGCGTACGTTCGAAATACTCCTTGAGCGGTCGGGAGCATCCGGAGCCAACTGAATAGGTCGCACCGTGCCGGCCGTTTCGGGCGATGAGATAGAAGGCTCTCGCGCAATCGGCGGCATAGAGATAATCCCAGAGCTGCTCTCCCCTGGTAAGGGAGGGCTTTTGCCCCTGGAGCAGGGTATGGATGCAGTACATGAGTGCTGTGGTTTCCCGCTCGCCCGGACCGAAAATGCTCAAGATCCTTGCCCAGCAATGGTGCATTCCATATTGACCGCATAGCCGCAGGCTGAGCCTGCTCGCGGCGTATTTGGCGATTCCGTAGCTTTCCTCGAGCCGCAAGTCATCCTGATCCGAAAAATTGCCTCCCCGATGCAGTTCCGATTGGGAGCCAGCCCCTATGAAAGTCTTACAGCCCAGAGCGTGGGCCAGTTTCACGGCGTCGAGGGTGTAGCGGATATTGAGCGCATGGAGGAAGGGATCGTCCCTTTCGGTCCTGGATGCGGTGGCATCCCACCCAAGATGGAAAAATACATCGCAGTCCCGGGGCAGCCGCGATTCGAGAGAACCCAGCTGCGAGAGATCGCACTCTTCGATGGTAACCCTGTCCGATGCGGGGACATAGGCAATCCGCTTGGAGCCGGGGTGTACCAGGGCGATAACGTCGATGCCGCGCCCGGCGAGATATTTCGCCAAAGCGATGCCGAGCGGTCCTGTTGCCCCGGTGATCACGCTCCGCCCGATGCCCATCACAGAAAATCCTCCGCTGTAAACATCTCCTGCCAGGGAATGGGACCCGGTTTGCCGTCGACTTTCTTTTCGTATGCGTCGATAAATGTGCGGTCTATGGCGATGAGGCAGGTATCCGTGTGCCGGGCGAATGTTTTGATTTTCATGCCGCGCTCAACGATATCCCTGAAAGGTTCCTCGAAAAAATTCCCGAGAGAGACGTGAATATAGGGACACGGCATGACATCCCCGTATTTGGTAACAGACACCATGCGCTTTACGGCGATGCAGCCCAGGTCCATACCATAGGCGGGGGTCATGTGCGTAAAGACGTTGTATTTTTTTTCCAGTTCCCTTTCGTAGGCATGGTCCTCTTCATCGACGAGAACCTCGAGATTTCCCTGCCAGGAACCCACCGGTTTGGCAAACGTAACGAACACCGGAACATCTTTTTGCTTTGCAAATTCCAAAAAATCGATGAATTCCCCGGAGCGGATGCGCTGCTTGGTGACCACGGTGGCGATTATGATGTTGAGGCCTGCTTCCTTAGCCGCGTCGATGGCCCTGAGTGCCCTTTCGTGCGACCCTTGCGTTCGGCGAAACCGGTCGTGTTCTTCGGGATGAAGGCTGTCGAGGCTCAACTGAATCTTGTCCAGCCCGATGCTTTTGAGGTGTTTTGCCCGCTTTAGATCCAGCAGCCAACCGTTTGTGTCCGAAGTTATGTAGAACCTGGCAGGATCTACGGCCTCCACAATCTGATCGAAATCCGGAAAAGCGAGCGGTTCGCCCCCGGTGATCACCCAGTGGGCCAGGCCCATCTCATCGGCCTGACGGGCAAGTTCTTTTACATCGGGGATTGTAAAGGAGCGCTTCCCCGGCGCCATCCTGCTCACGGAACAATGGCGGCAACGGAAGTTGCACCGGTAGTCATACTGAAACTGGATGATTGCGATGCTTTCTCCGCTGTTGATCCGGTCGCCAAACCGCATCACCTTTTCATAAACCCGCGGTTTTGAGTGCTTCAAAGCCTCGCGCTTACCGGCCTCAACCGAATTCAATGCGCCGGAATGTTCAGCCATAATAAACTCCGTAGGGTGAAAAAATCCTGCCGGGAGCAAATGGGTCCGCTCCCCGGCTACTCGGGCAAATATTCCAGCCCGTAGTCTCGCAGGATCGCAATGCGCATCCTGTTGTCAAAATCCCGACGCAGAACCCCGGCCACTTCCTCCGAATAGCTTGCAGCCATTACAATGACTGCGTCTACCGGGTCGGAACGCAGCGCATCGGGCGCGACTATCGGAATGTGCGTGGCAGGCGTGTATTTCCCCTGTTTAAAGGGGGCCGAGTCGACCACGTATTTGACCCTGCCGGACAGATCGGCAAGGGCCATGACCGCAAACGCCTGATGTCCAGCCCCCCAAACCGCCACTTTCCCCTCCGGGAAAGAACCGATATAGGTTTGTATTTCGTTTCCGACTTCGGTTTCCTGCCGATGGAACGAGGTAAGGTCGAGCCTGCCGCGTTTTCTTACAACGGCCGACAGGATATAGCCGTGCCAGATGTCTTTGCATTCCAGGAGATCGAAGCCGTTTAGAACCAGAGCCGTCGAGAGAGTAGCCCTGGTGAAATAGCTGAGGTGATCCGGTATGAACTCGGCGAAGAGTCTCTTTTGCAGGATCATCTCGAAATTGGGAACTTCCACCAGTCCTGCGGCGCCGTCGGCAAGGTTGTTGTAGATTCCTCTGAGCGTTGCGCCGGGGTCGGGCAGATGTTCCAGAAAATTCAAAATCATAAAGGCGTCGAAAGGACTGTTTTCGATTGTATAGCCACTGTCTTCGACAAATCCCGGGGAAACGTTCAGGCCCTGTGTACGGCATTCTGCGACGGAACCGGTCCGATGTTCCAGTCCATAGGCATCGACTCCGGTCTGTTTCAGTATGGAGAGATACTCCCCGCCGCCGCAGCCTGTCTCGATGACTTTTTTTCCTGAGAGGCCGTAAATCCTGACGAAATCTTCGAACTGTTTTTTCCGGAAAGACTTCATTTCCGGCGAAAAGGCGGAGGAGCGGATGACATCCCTATAATAGGGCACGGGGTTTGAGGAAAGCTGAACCAGCCCGCAGCCGGCGCACTGACAGACCTCCAGGTCAGTGCCTTTGTCGTGTGAAAGAGCCTCTTTATCCGGCAGAAACTGGGCCTGTCCCGGCATATTCTGGTAGCGCAGCAATGAATCCTCCAAGAAAGCGCTGCCGCATATTCTGCAGTTGGTTATCGCCACGGGCCAGTTTCTCCGATCGGTTTTATCTCATTTATTGGTTTATTATTTACCGTATCGATAATTAGCAGAATTCAGGCCAAATCATTTCCCCCCCGAAATAATTTCTATGTGATTTATCTCGTCTCCCTAGCTCTCTCCGTAGCACGCACAGGTGAAATGTGTGTGCTCCCGCAGGCCATAACTTTCGAGTTGAGCGGCAATTTCAAGGCCGGTCCTTCGGGAGGCGGTATTAACCACAATAAAGAAGGCGGAGTCGTCGAAACACCCCATGGATAAATTTATTGGATTGAAGATCGGATAACCGTCCAGGATGACGCCGTGTTTTCCCGAATCATTATCGAAGAGACCCATGCACGAAAACCCGTTGGCCCTGAGGCAGTCCAGCAGTTTGGAAGATATCCGGGTAGCGGGAAATCCATATATTTTCGCGTTTGGCTTATGTTCGACCAAGTTGACTACCTGTTTCTTTTTAAAGGCACAAAATTGATAAACCCCGTCGGGATAGCCGTAGCGGCCTACGCAGTCCAGTAAAGAGCCTAATTTGTAATGACAGCTGATGGCCGAGTAATTTTGGAAAAACGGCCGAAACAGTTCGATTCCATCGGCAATATCGGCCCGGGGAATAGAGGCGGCGACAATTTCGAATTCATACAGGCAGGAAGCGGTGCACCTCAACGCCCATTGCGAACTGTAGCCTGAGATAGGTTGTGAAAGCGCGTAAGAGAGCATATTTTCGGCAGAGCGTAACATTTCCCTCCAGTGTCGGGCATGGTTCGAAGTCAATGAACCTGACAGTCGGACACGCCAATTGTAAAACGGCCCCCCGTATTCGCCGACTTTTTTTGCACGCCCAAAACATTTGGCCAAAAACGCGTTATCTTCCCAAACTCGGTGCCTTTCGAAGAAAATGGCCTCTTCCAGGAGAAATCTCCTGCTCACCAGGAATTCCCAGGCATGAAATCCAACACGGTTCATCCCGGAAAACTGTTCAAGAAATTCATCGGGGGGGCGGGAAGCCCGGGGTTGCCGGAATTCGGGGCTACCAGCCGGCGGCGCTATCGCACCGAGCTAGGACGAATATCCCACCTGCATCATCTCCGGATGCCCCGCCCGTTGGACGGCATTGTGCAGATGGCGCAATTGATCCGGGTTTATAACATCGTCGGCATCCAGAAAGAAAAGATACTCGCCCGAGGCCCTCGTTAATCCGACATTGCGCAAGGGACCTGGGCCCAGATTTTCCCGATTGCGCATTACCGTTATCCTGGAATCTGCAGCGGCATATCCGGCGGCGATGGCAGCGCTACCGTCCATTGAGCAGTCATCGATCAATATCATCTCCCAATCGCCAAAGGGTTGCCGGAGCACACTTTCCATACACTCGCCGACATACCTCTCGACGTTGAACATGGGAACGATGAAAGATATGAAAGGCATGGGCTCTCCTTAATCCTCAACGGTTTGATAGGGCAGAGGACTGGAAATCTGGACGGCTGCGGGCACGGGATTGGGGGGATTTACAGGTCGTCCGGCACAATACATACAGGCCTCAAAATAGTTGCTATTTTGAGTATCCTTCAAGAAAGCGCGTATCTTGTCGAGAGCTGAATCCCCAACGACGAGCCGGTCCCGGGAAGATACCGGAATTGCATGGAGATTGGTCGCATGTGCGGAAAAAGGACAGACACAAATTGCACCGTTTAGCAGTGTCAATACCGTTCTTGCGCAGCATTCGGCGTTTACCGCCTCAAGCTCTTGCCTGGAACGATCCGTTTTCCTGATTGATGCACAGTCCTGCCACTGCTCGCATTTTTCGATATCATAACAGATATTATGTCTATCAAATGTACTTGCTATAGTGTCTATATTTGTTGAAGTTTGTCCGTAATCCGATATCCTTACAAACGTATCATCATGCTGAAGCGATCGAAGATTTTCTCCAGTAGGAACTATTGTTCCATTGGAATATACACAAATTTTGCCATAATTCGTATACTTTCTCAAAGCATCGATAAAGATATACGCCTTCGGATGCATAAATGTTTCTCCACCAAGGACCCGGAATTCTAAGACAAAATCAACTGCATCCATGATACGATCTAGAGCAGGAAAAACCTGATCATAAGTGAAATGATGTGGTTTGTGATAATATTGAATCAGATTGGCACAATCCTTGCATCTAAGAGAGCATTTCTCCGTTATCACAATATCCAACGATGGAATTACACATAATTCAGGATAAAAGGTCTTGAAATATATATGAAAATATTTATCGAGGCAAAAATTAAAGTGGCTTATCCCGATAGGAAAGGAGCTGCCATCATATGAACATGATGATAAAAATGGTGCTATATCATATATATTGGAACATCCAAGAGTGGTTAGTTGGTTTCGTATTTCATCAAGGTACATGGGGTTCGCAGTAATAACTACCGGCAAATTTTGAAAATTATTGGTAAGTGATTCAGGAGAAGTTACCGATATGTCACATATTTGGGTACCGTATTTATTAATATCGTTGTCACATATGCAAACAGGTATAATTCCGTGCTCTCTTAAAGCGTAAATTGATGCAGCAGCAAGTACCCCGGCGCCAAACAGAACTACGGGCCTGTTTGCCAGTTCGGTCACAATTTTCGCTGCGTCTTTGATTGGTATCGAGTGCTTCATCAATCTGTACGGCTCATAAGTATGGGAATGCTTTCCAATTCGCTCTATTGCACCTGCCTGGTTTGGGTCGCAACTGAAAATGTCAGTTCTCTGCCTCTCTGGATGCGAGCATGTTTTCCTCTAGTTCGTCGCGGTCCAGAAACGGCCACAAATCCTCCATGGGCATGGACACCATCGTGCCGTCTTCTTTTCTGTAAGACGAGACCCTGGGGGCGGTGGTCTGGTTTGGCGAAATGTGCACATCGCAGACAACCGGCCCATTCATTTCAAAAATTTCTTTAATCTTTCCGGTTATATCGGCGTGATCGGAGATTTTGGCAACTTTGATGCCAAATGCCGTGGCGACGGCGGTTACGTCGGGCAGGGTCAAACCGCTTGCAGCATCGCTTCCCACAAAATGGCCGCCGAAGTAGTTTTTCTGAGTGGCCTGAATGGAACCATACCCATGGTTGTTCAAGACGAAGAATTTGATCGGGAGGTTCAAACGTTTGACGGTTTCCAGTTCCTGGATATTCATCTGGAAGCCGCCGTCGCCGTCTATGCAAACCGTACGTCTGCGACCGGAAGCAAGACAGGCTCCGATGGCGGCCGGAATGCCGAACCCCATGGAGCCGAGCCCCTGGGTGTTAAGAATTCGCATGCCGGATTTGACTCGAAACGCCTGCAGGGTCACTTCGCTGCATGTGCCCGAACTGCCGGGGACGAGCAGGTCGCCCGGCCCCATAAGCTCGGATAACTCGTCGATCAAAACGTAGGTGCTCACCCCCTCTTTTTCTGCCCGATACTCCGGCAGAACGACAGGGTACTTCGCCTTCCATTCGGCGCACCGCCGCCGCCACGGGGAGCGGTCTTGGGGGTGGATGGAAGCCGACTGACTGATGAATTCTTTCATGACGGCGCCTGCGTCTGCGCAAATCGCAACATCGATGGTCATGTCCATTTTGTCGATTTCGGCCGGATCGATATCGATCATCACCTTTTTGGCCCCTGGGGCGAAATTGGCATGATTGTAGCCCGTTTGACCAAAATCGAGGCGAGCGCCCAGGATCAGCAGAAAATCCGAGTTCTGCTGGGCGAAATTTGCAGCCCGCTGCCCGATGGCGCCGGGTCTTCCGACATAAAGCGGGTGGTCTTCGGGAATCGCATCGGCCATTTTCCAGGTGGTGAGAACGGGAAGGTTCAAGGTTTCAAGCAGAGAGTCGAGGTCACCCAGGGCGTTGGCCAGTCGCACTCCATTGCCGAGCAGGATGACGGGTCTTCGGGCATTATTCAGCAACTCTATGGCGGCTGCCACCTGACCTTTTGCAACCTCTTGATCGGCGATTGCACCCTCCTCGGAGGGATCGCATCCTTCGAGCCCGGTCTCGTCGATCATTTCCGCCTGCACGTCCAGGGGGATATCGAGCCAGACGGGTCCGGGTCTGCCGCTGCGCGCGAGGTGGAGCGCCCTGTCCATGTGGCGCCGAATGGAAAGCGGGTCGGTTACGGTCAGCGCATATTTAGTCAAAGATTCGACGATCCGGACTATGTTGAGTTCCTGGAACCCCATCTGCCGGACTCCCCGGGCGGCCGCGAGATCGGCGCGTTTTACCTGGCCGGAAAGAAAAAGGCACGGGGTGGAGTCGAGCCACGCGCCGGCAAGCCCCGTGATTGCGTTCGTGCCTCCCGGTCCGGTCGTAACCAGGGCCACGCCAAGCCCATTGGTGTATTGGCCGTAGGCTTCGGCGGCTATCGAGCAGGCCTGTTCGTGGAGGTTGCACACAATTTTCATGTCCTTGCGCCTGCCCGCCGAATCGACCAGGT
The DNA here is from genome assembly GCA_049964955.1 of Syntrophobacteraceae bacterium. Taxonomy (GTDB): domain Bacteria; phylum Desulfobacterota; class Syntrophobacteria; order Syntrophobacterales; family Syntrophobacteraceae; genus SbD1. The sequence goes on along the minus strand of JBMFWU010000001.1, from coordinate 64,064 downwards.
GCATGCATCCCCCGCCTGCAAGCATGAAGATGTGTCTTGTCCCGGTTTGGGCGATTCTATCTATCACGTAATCGGAGAGTTTTATCATTTTGACAACCGATTCCTCGTCTCAGGCACTGGCCAGTTTCGTGATCGGGCCAAGCGCTTCGCCAATAGTCAGGGAAGAGTCGTTCCAGGGGCGTGGGACGAGGACCGCGTCCATTCCGAGAGCCAATGCCCCCGCGATGTTGGCCGGGTCGTCATCGACCAGGATGTCCGCCATACCCCACCACGCGAGGAATTCGGATTTGCCGGAAAACCTCGGGCGAGCAGGTTCCAGGGGGCGCGGAGAAGGAACGACGTGAAAGGATTGAATCCAGCGCCCGAAGTTTCTCAGTACCCACCAGGCGGAGGCATGGCTTGCGCAAAGAGGTGCGGCCGTAAGCGCCATGTGATGGAAATGGTCTCCATGCCGGGAGAACCAGTCGAAGACCTCGGGAACCGGCTTCATCTCAAGGGCCTTTTCGGAAAGCCTGAAGGCGTCCAGGGAGGCAAGGTATTCCGACCTGCTGATTTTCAGAATATCATGAGGCGGATTGCGGGTAAGCTCTTGATAAGCCGCGGACTCCTGCGCGTTCCCGGAGAAGGTCCGCTCTTCCAGCCACACTCTCATGAGATCATTGAGCACGTCGTCTACATCCCACACGATCGTTTTCATTCGCCCCCGCCTTTTTCTCAGTCGAACCAGTAGGTAAGGAGGGTTTTTCTATTGTCGTTTTGCATGATCGCAGGGTCGGTGTAGAAAGAGTCATCGGCGTGGTGCGCCGAGGATATCTCCTCCATAACGGCGCCGTTTTCGCTTCCGAAGTAATGATGCACTCCCGGCTCCACGGTGATGGTTTCCCCCTTTTTGAGCCTTTTGGGGATTCCGTTGAGTTCGATATCGGCATCGCCGTAGAGGACATGGAAGGTTTCCTCTTTGCACTTGTGGTATTGGGTGGGATGCTTTTGGCCGGGCAGCAGAACGATCAGCTTTTTACAGTAGGAACGGTTGACGATGGTCATCATGGTCAGCCCGTATTCATGGAACCGCTCGATGCCGTAATGATGGGATATCTCGAGATCGACCTGCGAGGGGACGGTCACGCCGCTTTTTCGGACCAGTTCCTTGACCTCCTGCACGATCTCGTAGACCTGCTCCTGATAGTTGCGGATCGAGACATTGGAGGCAAGAAGCGGCCCGTTGGCCTCGATGTCTTCGGTTGCGCGCAACTCGGCGTATTTTGAGAGATCGTTTGCCGTCACATGACCTTCCAGGGTCGGGATAGCCGCAAAGACATCCTGGTGCGGGATTCTTTCGTACTTTTTAAAGGAGCGTGCGGCGAAGAGTCCGCGCTGGAGAGAACGCAGGCTGCCAAGCTCGCCTTCAGCGAATTCGGCTCGTTTGCCAGAGACCCCGCACAGTTCGAAGGCGGTCCGGGCCGATCGGAGCCACTCGCGCGCCTGCTCGGGACTGGCCGAATAGTCGTTCAGCTTTATCTCTTTTTCCGGAACCCCGACATGCTTTTCGAAAATTATCGCCCCCTTGCCGACCGCAACCTTGATGCTGTCGGTGTCTCGCGGGTCTTCATGGGTGGAATAGCCGATCAGGGCACGGGGATAGCGGGCCTTGAGAAAATCGATCTGGTTCAGCTGGAGGTCCGGGGCCGGAGTGGGGTACTGCGCGACGCAATGTAGAATCGCAAAATCTTTTTTCCTGTGTTCAAAAAAGCTTACCACCTGGTCCAGATTTTTTAAGCAGACGCCCGCCGTAGACGCGATAATCGGTTTGTCGGTCTTTACGATCCGTTCCAGCAGGGGCCAGTCGGTAAACGAACAGCTAGCGACCTTGATGATGTCGAAACCGTGCTCTTCGATCAGATCGACTGAAGGTTCGTCGAAAGGCGTACAGACGGTTGTGAAGCCTCGGGCTCTCATTTCCTCTACCAGCAGCTTGTACTCATCGGGACTCAGGCGAGTCTCGGTAAAGCGCTTGATGTATTTGAACTCCAAATTTTGCCGATAGTGCGGGTGTATGAACGTATCCAGATGTCGGTACTGGAGTTTGAAGGCAAAATGGAAGGGGAAATCACTCGAAACTTTCCCGAACTCCCGGATGATCTTGAGGCCGTGCTCGAGAGATCCCATGTGGTTGTTGGCCATCTCAAATATGAAAAGGGGAGTCATGGAGTCGAGTTTGGTCATCTTTCCCTCCTGGGCAAACCGGCAGAAGAGCCTGTGGAATCTAAGAGCCCTCTACAGGATGTCCCGCCTTCCGGTGGCAAGTTTGCGCGGCGCCTGGTGAAAAATATCGAGCACGTAGTCGAGCATGGGACGGGACAGGCCCGGATAGACGCCGATCCAGAACGTGCGGTTCATCGCCCTGTCGGTAACGTTCAAATTTCCCGCCACCCGGTAGCGCACGTCCCGGTAGGCGGGCTGTCGAATCAGGTTGCCCCCGAACAACAAGCGTGTTGCTATCTTGTGTTCCTCGAGATAGCGCACCAGGGCGACCCTGTCGAAAGGGGCGCTTTCCCGCACGGTCAGGGGAAACCCGAACCAGGCCGGCACGCTGCCCGCCGTGGCCTCGGGCAGGACAAAGAATTCTTCCTGGTCGCGCAGACCTTCTCGCAGAATATCGAAGTTGGCGCGGCGTGCTTCGATGAATCCGGGCAGTTTCTCCATCTGGGCCACTCCGACTGCTGCCTGCATATCGGTGGCCTTAAGGTTGTAGCCCAGGTGCGAATAGCAATATTTATGATCGAAGCCGAAGGGAAGGTCTCCCAATTGCCGGTCGAATCTTTTCCCGCAGGTGTTGTCGTGTCCCGGTTTGCACCAGCAGTCGCGTCCCCAGTCCCGAAAGGACTCCACCAGGACTTTCAGTTCTCTTTGTCGGCAAGATACGCAGCCGCCTTCCCCCATGGTGATATGGTGGGCGGGGTAGAAGCTGAAGGTAGCCAGATCGCCGAAGAGGCCCACTTTTCGATTCCTGTAGGTCGACCCCAAAGCATCGCAGCAGTCTTCAATGAGCCAGAGTCCGTGCCTGGCGGCAAACTCGCCGACCGCGTCAAGATCGAAGGGGTTGCCCAGCGTGTGGGCCAGTATCACCCCCCTGGTGCGCTCTGAGAGCGCCTGCTCGAGCCGGGAGGGATCCACGTTATAGGTGGGAAGGCTGATATCGATGAAGACCGGGACCAGTCCATTTTGAACAATCGGGTTGACGGTAGTGGGGAAACCGGCCGCCGCAGTGATGATCTCATCTCCCGGCTGCAATGCGCGCGATCCCAGCCGGGGAGAGGTCAGGGCCGAAAGAGCCAGAAGATTGGCAGAGGAGCCGGAGTTGACCAGTATGGAATACCTGGAATCGAGGAAAGCGGCGAATTTTCGTTCGAAATCGTCGGCAAATCTTCCGGTGGTGAGCCAGAAGTCGAGGGAGGAATCCACCAGGGAGCAAACCTCGGACGCATCGAACACCCTTCCCGAGACGGGGACCTGCGTCTCTCCGGGTACGAATCGGGCCGAAGGAAAGGCGAGTGTGCAATATTCGTCCACCATCTGAAGGATTTGCTCGCGCAAAAGTTCGGTTTTTCCCATCTCTGGTAAGCTCTCTATTACAAAAAACTCGCGCTTAAGAGCCGGTGGCCCTGAAAAGTATCGGCTCCGGAGGCACGATGTTCATGTGGTGCGCTCTCCAGGGGACATTCCCCGATGCCCACATCGTTTCCAACAGGTGCACATCCCGCATCGTGTCCATACACTGCCAGAATCCCTCATGGCGGTATGCGCTCAGCTGTTTTTCACGAGTGAGCGTATAGAGCGGGGCATGCTCGAAGGGCACCTCGTCGCTGTGGATATAATCCACCACTTGCGGCTCAAGCACGAAGAATCCCCCGTTTATCCACCCCTCGCCTGTCTGCGGCTTTTCGGCAAAAGTGGCCACTGAGTCGCCATCGAAGGTCAGGCCGCCGAAACGTGCCGGGGGACGGACTGCTGTTACGGTGGCGATTTTGCCCGTCCTTCTGTGAAATTCGATCAGTTTTCGAATGTTGACATCGCTCACCCCATCGCCGTAGGTCAGCAGGAAAGGCTCGTTGCCGATGTATTCAGCTATTCTCTGTACTCTTCCCCCCGTTTGTGTCCCGGCCCCCGTGTCGAGCAGATGCACCGTCCAGTCCTCGGCGTGCTGGTTGTGTACCGTGAGGTCGCCGGTGGCGAGCCGTACCGTCAGGCTGCACGTTCTCGCCCTGTAATTAATGAAATAATCCTTGATCATCTCTCCCTTATACCCGAGGGCGACCACGAATTCGGTAAATCCGTAGTCGGCAAAGCCCCTCATGATATGCCAGAGGATAGGCTTTCCACCGATTTCAACCATCGGCTTGGGCTTTACCACGGTCTCCTCGGAAAGCCGGGTGCCCAGGCCGCCCGCCAAGATTCCAACTTTCATTTTTCCGCCCCTCGTCAAAAGACCGACGATTGCCCCCATGGCCGCAGAAGGGGGAACAGCGAAGCCCTGGAACTCATCTCCGGCGACATACAAGCGGCCGCCTGGAAACCAGCGCTGAAAAAATATTCTCGTTTTTCGATTGGTTTGCGGGTATCCCCGCCACACATATAAACACGGTTTCCGCCAAATGACAATACTTACGCGCGCATGCGCGTCTGCAGCCGTGGAGATTTGGAAGCAATAAACATACCCGGGTTGGATAAAAAAGAAAGACAAAAGAGCGGGGGAAGGCTTCCCCCGCTCTTTTGCCCGCCATTTTCACTACCCGAGGGGGGATGGACGGGGTATAAAGATTCCACGTGTCGTTTTCGATTCAGGGAGCGACTTTGCACTCACGGGAGATCGGGATCATGGAAAAGAGGGTGGCTCCCCTGGAGCTCTACCGGTGCACGCCCAAAACCAACTGCGGGGAGTGCGGACACCCGAACTGTTTTGCTTTCGCAACCCTGGTGGTTACCGGGCAGCAAAACGTTTCCGATTGTCCCTATTTGGGAGGAAAAGAGCTCGAAGCTCTGCTGGAACGACTCGAGAATCAGCTCGACCGGGGAGTGGGCATCAGCCGCGAGGGCTTTGAAAAAACGATGGAGTTTCTGCGAGGCGAAATCGAAAAGTGCGATTTCCGGGTGGTGGCTAAGAGCCTGGGGGCCAAAGTGGAAGAAAGGGCGGACGGGGCGGGGCTGGTTTTGCCCTATTTCAACGACACGCTGCTCGTTACCCGATCCGATATCGCAAACCTCTCAGGGGGCGCTCTTACCGCCTGGGAAAAAATCCTCGTTTTCAACTACGTGATCGGTGGGGCGACCGAGCCTTCCGGCACATGGGTGGGAATGGAAAGTCTGCCCAATTCCGTATCGAAAATAAAGAGTCTTAAGGCCCACTGTGAAGAGCCGTTGAGCCAACTCTACGCAGGCAGAGCCGATGCCTTTTTAAAAGCGGTCTCAAGGTGGGGAAGGGAAGTCGCCCTCAAGGATGAGGGCATCGATTGCGCCGCCCAGTTTGCGGTTTTTCCAAAGCTCGCAATCCGGTTGCTCTTCTGGGATGAAGTGCAAGAAGAGGGCTATGCGTGCCGGGTCAAATTCCTTTTCGACAGCAGGGTCCTGCAGGTCCTGGACCTCGAATCGCTCCTCTTTGCGTGCGAACAGATCACAGACCGTCTTTCCGAATAGAACCAGATCGCCAAAAATTTCAATTATCCGCAAAAAAATGTCAAACAAGCTTCGCGCACCTAAATCTTTTAGTGAAATTTTCGTAGAATTCATGTATTTTAGACGTAACCAACCTGACACAAAATTTTTGGGGCCTCCACGTGAGGGTCCTCGGACGATGGATGTTATGAGGAGCGATCTGCGGCAATGTTGCATGCAGGTCACGGGGTGCTCCTCTACTTGTGTAGTCTTACCGTTTATAAAGGAGAACCAGTAGCATGAAAAAGGGACTTAAACGTGAACTTACCTTGCTCGATTTGACGATGCTTGGGTTGGGCGCAATCATCGGTTCGGGCTGGCTTTTCGCCTCGCAGAAAGCCGCCAATCTGGCCGGCCCGGCCTCCATTCTTTCGTGGCTCGTCGGCGGAGTCGCAGTCATCTTTATCGCCCTGGTGTATGCGGAACTGGGCGCCATGCTTCCGGTGGCGGGCGGTCTGGTGCGTTACCCCCAGTATTCGCACGGCAATTTTGTCGGCTATATCATGGGGTTCGCATGTATAGCCGCCTATTCGACCGTTGTATCCATCGAAGCCGAGGCCGTCGTTCAGTACATGAGCGCCTACATTCCGGCTCTTTATGCAAATCACAACATGACGTTTGTTGGTTGGTTGGTCACGCTCTTATTCGTCATCCTTTTCTTTATACTGAATTATTACAGCGTCCGAGTTTTTGCCAAAGTAAACAACGTTATCACTTTTCTCAAATTTCTTACTCCCGTCCTTGTCGTACTCCTTTTCATCACCAAGTTTCAGCCGGCCAATTTGCATTTTGGAGGCAGTTTCGCACCCTTCGGACTGCCCGGTGTTTTATCGGCGGTTTCTTCGGGCGGCATCGTGTTTGCCTATCTTGGCTTTCGGCAGGCAGTGGATATGGCTGGTGAAGCCAAAAATCCCGGCCGTGACGTTCCGTTGGCGATCGTTATTGCGGTTCTTATCGGTGTTGCTCTCTATGCTCTGCTGGAGACCTGCTTTGTCGGCGGCCTCACAGTGAAGGAACTGGCCACGGGCTGGGGCCACTTCGGGTTCAAGGCCCCCTTTGCCGATCTGGCTATGGCGCTGGGCTTCACCTGGCTTGCACCTGTTCTTTTTGCCGATGCGCTGCTTTCCCCTGCCGGCACCGGTAACATCTATTGCGCCTCCACCTCGCGCGTCGTTTTGGCCCAGGCCAATAACGGCCTGTGGTGGAAAGTCTTCCGGGGTATAGACGAAAAGTCCGGTGTGCCGCGCCCGGCCCTGTGGCTGACTCTCGCTCTGGCCCTGATCTGGACCGCCCCTTTCCCGACCTGGAACAAGCTGGTTGGAGTCGTCTCCGGCGCGGTCGTCTTCACCTACATGATCGGACCGGTTTCGGTGATGGGCCTGCGCAAGACGGCGGCCGACCTGCACCGGCCGCTTCCTCTGAAAGGGTTGCACGTAATCTCCATTCTCGCCTTCATCGTCGGGACCCTTCTGATTTACTGGAACGGTTGGGCCACCGACTGGGTCGTCGTTGTGGTCGATCTGTGCAGCCTGGTGCTCTATGCCTACTTCATGATGAGTGACGCTTCCTTGCGAAAGGACCTCGGCAAGAACCTCAAGGCCGGGATCTGGCTGGTCGTGTATATGTTCTTCCTGCTTGGCATTTCCTACGCGGGTTCCAAGCAGTTCGGCGGCCATGACATGATCAAATATCCCATGGATCTTCTCGTGGTTGTAATCGGCGCGGTCGTGTTCTTCTACTGGGGTTGCGCATCGGCCATCTCCACTCCGGAAATCGAAGCCACGCTGCTCGCCCAGGAAAAGCGCCTTGCGGCCGGCCTTCCGCCGGAGATCGATGTCGAGCCGGTAATGGGTCTGTAAGAAAAATACCGGTATCCGGCACAGGTTGGTTTATAATCGAATATGGACTGGCAGGGGGAGGAGAAGTTGTTTTCGCCTCCCCCGCAAATCTTCAAAAGGATTCGGCCACACGCGCGCAGCGCGTGTGGCCGAATCCTTTTTTTCATCTGGCAGACGGTTCCAGTGCGGCCACCCTTTGGGAGACGGGCGGATGGGAATAGTGAAACCAGACGTAGAGAGGGTGAGGGTTCAGGTTCGAAAGGTTGTCGGCGGCAAGCCTCTTGAGGGCTTTGGCCATGGCCTCGCCGCTTCCCGTCATTTCAATCGCAAATGCATCGGCTTCCCGTTCGAATCTCCTCGATAGCGCCATGGAAAAAGGCCTCAGGAAAAAAATGGCCTTGCCAAAGATGATCCAGGCCAGAAAAATGCCCGCATAGGGCGGCATCATGCGCAACCCGAAGGTCGAAAAAAGAAGGGGCCACCGGATAAAGAGCCACGTGGCGTAAAATGCGGCAAGCGAAAAGCAGGAGAATACGATCAGGGTTTTCACGACGTGCTTTTTTGTGAAATGGCCTGCTTCGTGAGCGAGAACCGCAAGGATTTCCTCATGCGTGTGGGATTCGAGCAGGGTGTCGAAGAGCACGATCTGCTTGGTCTTGCCGATCCCCGTGAAGTAGGCGTTCGTGTGTCTGCTTCTCATCCCTGCGTTCATCTGCAGGATCTTTTTTACCCGAATACCGCTTTTTTCCATCTCGGCCGTTATCTTGGCGGCAAGCTCTTCGTCCCGGACCGGTTCGAACTTGTTGAAAAGCGGAGCCAGGAGCACCGGGTAGAGAATCGCCATGATCAGTTGTACGGCGGAAAGAAGCAAAAAGCCCCACAACCACCAAAGGCCCGGCGACCACTCGATAAAGAGCAAAAGCAAAGAAAATATGGCGGCGAAAAGAAGGACGGAAACCACTCCGCCCTTAATCTGGTCGACGATCCAGAGTTTTCGGGTAGATTTGTTGAACCCGAATTTTTCCTCGATGACGAAGGTGTTGTAGTAGTCGAAGGGAAGGGCGACAAGAAACTCGAGGAGTCCCGGAACGAAAAAGAAAAGGAGTCCCGCCGGGATCATAGAAAGATCGGCTCTGCCGGAAAATCGGACCAGGGCCGGCAGCAGCCCGGAAAACAAGATGGCCAGCATAACGGCTTCCGAGACGATGTCTCCGAAAATTCCCGTCCCGGTCTTTGCCCGTTCGTACCGGGCGGTCTGGAGAAGCTTCGATTCGTCGAGGTAGCCTTCAAACCCTGCGGGGACCTTGTCGCCCCTTTTTTCGGAATAGGCGAGGTTAAGCCTTTCCAGCCAGATGTTGAAAGCGTTTTGTGTGAGGTATAAAAAAAGGAAGCAAATCAGAAACCAGTTCAGTTCGACCATTCGAAAACCTCTCTGGCGGCTGGGCGGCTAGCGCCGCGGCCGGATGGCCAAGCCTGCAGGCGCTGCCATTTGCGGTAGCCGGCGCCAGATTTTGACGGATGGCTCGACCGTTCAGGAAAGAGTTGGCCGCCCGCCGGCAACGCCGGCGGGCCGGAACGGCGAGGCAACCTGTCAGCGGCGACACGCCGCCCGCCGCTATTTGCGGTTTTCTTTTTCTTTTCTGATGATCTCCTCGGCTATGGCCTTGGGAACGGTGTTATAGCGGGAGAATTCCATGGTGAATTCGGCCTTGCCCTGGGTTGAGGAGCGAAGCACAGTCGAATAGCCAAACATCTCGGAGAGGGGGACCTCGGCCTCCACGGCGGAAAAAGCTCCGTCTTCGGAGGTGGAGAGGATGATGCCGCGTCTCTGGTTGAGGCTTCCCAGGACTGCTCCCTGAAATTCGGAGGGGGTTTCCACCACCACGCGCATTATAGGTTCGAGCAGTACGGGCTTTGATCTTTCATAGGCTTCGCGGAAAGCCCCGATCGCCGCCTGCTGGAAGGCGATATCGGAGGAATCCACCGAGTGGGAAGCACCGTCGTTTATCGTGACCCGCACCCCTACCACCGGAAATCCGGCGAAAGCGCCTTTGGGAAGACATGCCTTGAAGCCCTTTTCGCAGGAGGGGATGAATTCTGTGGGAATCGAGCCGCCCACGATTTTATTTACGAATTCGAACTCCCCTTCGGAAAGAGGCTCGAGAAAGCCCGCCACACGGCCGAACTGCCCGGCGCCGCCCGTTTGCTTCTTGTGCGTGTAGTTGAAGTCGGCCTTCGTGGTAGGCGACTCCCGGTAGGCGACGCGCGGCATCCCGGTTTCGATGTCCGCATTGTACTCGCGTTTCATGCGTTCGACGTAAACATCAAGGTGGAGTTCTCCCATCCCGCAGATAATGGTCTCGGAGGTCTCTTCATCAAGGTAGACCTTGAAGGTCGGGTCCTCTTTGGAGAATCGGGTGAGCGCCTTGCTCAGATTCATCTCCGCCTTTTTGTCCTTGGGCTTTACGGCGAGCGAAATAACCGGGGCCGGAACGTGCATGGAGGTCATGGCATAGCGGATGCGTCCGTCGGTGAAAGTGTCTCCGGAGGCGCAGTCGATTCCGAAAAGGGCGACGATATCGCCCGCCATGGCCGAATCGATTTCCTCCATTTCGTCTGCGTGCATTCGCACAAGACGCCCGACCTTCACCTGTTTGCCCGTTCGGGTGTTGACGATGGTATCGCCCTTGTTGAGGCAGCCCTGGTAGATTCGAACATAGGTGAGCTGGCCGTAGCGGCTCACTTCGAGCTTGAAGGCAAGCATCACCAGGGGCAGGTCGGGTTCTCCTGTGAGAACGACTTGCTCTTCGTCCTTGTCCAGGTCGAGCGCCTCATTTCGGATATCGAACGGATTGGGCAGATACTTTATGATTGCATCGAGCAGCGGCTGAACGCCCTTGTTCTTGTAGGCCGAACCCATGAGCACCGGAGTAAGTTCCAAAGCAAGGGTGCCCTTGCGGATCGCCTCTTCCACCAGTTCTGTCGGGATGGCCTCCTCGCCCAGGATCGCCTCGGTCAATTCATCGGAAAAAAGGGAGATCGCATCGAGCATTTCCTCTCTTTTCTCCTTGGCAAAGGCGGCGAATTCGGCGGGAATATCGGTTTCGACCAACTCCTCGCCATGCTCGCCATCGAAGGAAAGCGCCTTCATCGACACGAGGTCGATTACTCCATTGTGGTCCTTCTCAAGACCCATTGGCACCTGCAGCATGACCGGGTTGTGATTGAGCTTTTCTTTGAGTTGGCGCACCACGCGCAACGGGTCTGCGCCCGTTCTGTCGCACTTGTTGATGAAAGCGATTCGCGGCACCCGGTAGCGAACCATCTGCCTGTCCACGGTGACCGACTGGGACTGGACCCCGCCTACGGCGCAAAGAACCAGGACCGCTCCGTCCAGGACCCGCAGGGCGCGTTCTACCTCGATTGTGAAATCCACGTGGCCGGGCGTATCGATGATGTTGATCGGGTGGTTGTCCCACGAGCAAAAGGTCGCGGCCGACTGGATCGTAATGCCGCGTTCCTTTTCGAGTTCCATGAAATCCATGGTCGCTCCGACGCCGTCTTTGCCTTTTACGTCGTGAATCGCATGGATACGCCGGGTGTAGAAAAGGATTCTTTCCGTGAGAGTTGTCTTACCGGAATCTATGTGCGCGCTGATGCCGATATTTCTGAGCCGAGCGATGTTCTCCGAGGTTTTGGTGGCCATGTGGACTCCAAGCCGGGCAAAGGGGAGCAGGTTCGTGGAACAGCGTTTCGGTTCCTATTTCGAACCCGGGCCGAAATGCAACGAGTGTCGATCTGTTCGGCCCTCACTGCCTCCCCGTTTCCGGCGAATTGCGGTTTATCCTAGATTCGTAACGCCAACGGGACAAAAAAGAACGGGCACCCCAAAAGTGCCCGTCTTAGCCCCCCTATATAACGCATACTTTTCTAAAAGAAAAGAGTCTTCTTACGAGTTTTTATGCAAATTGTCCGGAAAAAGGTTCTATTTCCTGGCAAGTCTTGTCCTTCCATGCCGCAGGGCCGCCGACTTTTTCTTCGTTTTGGAGTGTACGGCCTCCCTGTGGATCCTTTTTACCGCGCGGTGTTCGATCCCGTGTGCCGTGCGCGCCACCGGTTTGTGGTGAGCGATCTTTTCATGCCACGTCTCAGCATGCTTTGCGAGCGGTTTGTGGAGAGCGGTCCTTGCGTGCTTTGCCTCCGAAGCCTTGCGGCCCTCCGCTCGCTGTTGCAAGGAGCGCGACACCGCAGCATGCTTTCGGGTGATTTTTTCTCGCGCAGATTTGAAAACCACTTTGCGGCCCTTTTCGTGCCGGGCCAAAGCGGCCTTCCTCGCCGGGTACTTGATCGCACACGAAGACATTCCGAGCGATGGCCGCACCGGGAGGTTCGCCTGGGCAAGCTTTATGAGCTGTCCGTGCCTGAGAGAGGCCTTGGGGCCAAGCCGATTCAACCGGCAAAGCGAGGAAAGCGGGATACCGGTTTTTTTTGCGACGTCTTTCAGCGTGCCGCCGTGAGCCACACGGTAGTAGGCGGAGGTGAGGCCGGCTTTTCCCGAATCGGACTCAAAACAGATGGGGGAAGAAGAATGTTCGCGCCTGGAATAGGCGACAGGCCGTGCGGTTTTTCGGATTTCCGCCCGCCTCGCCTTATACCCTTCCCGCAGGCGAAGCGAATGGTCCGCTGCACCGGTTTGTTGTGGCCGGGGTTGGCTCGTGACCTGTTCGTCGACAGAATCCGACAGGACGGTCGGGGCCGATTGAGGTGCCAGCGAGGCCACCTTGACCGGAGGGGTGGCGACCTGGGCGATGTAGCCCGGCTGCAACGAATTTGCGAGCTGGACCGGACCGCTTTCGAAATTTCTCCTGTAGTACACCAAGCAGCTGCCGGGAACCAGTACGCTAAATGGCGTGATGTGGTTCCAGGCGCAAAGTTCCCTCTGCGAGACGCCGAAGCATTTGGCCAGCTGTGCGATGCCTTTTTCGCTGCCGTTTACAAAGTAGTCGATTTTTTTGGGCAGATACGATTCCTGGGCGACCTGGATAATCTGGTCCATCTTGGCTTCATTGGGCCCGATGTGTGCCGCAAGCGTCGACCACGGGGTGAAAAACCTTATGTGCATGTGCGTTACGTGCCCGGGGATATCTTCGACGAGGGCCCCCGGGCAATTGCCGAAAAGACGGTTGAGATATGCCTTGCTGTAGCCGTGGGAGAGCCCGTAATCATAGAGTACTTTCTGAATGCTTCGGTCCAGGAAGATGTACTGCACGCGCTGGGAGGCGACGAGGTTTTCTATCAGGAAAAGGGTCTTTGCGGGATCGAGATTGTCCCTGTTCATGGGGATGAGACTGTGCAGCTGGCAGTTGTCTTTGGCGTAGAGACCGACGTCGACGTCCCGGCCATTCTGGTGAGATACATGGCCCCCGTATCTGCCCCCGCCCTTTTTGGAAAAATCCCCGAGGAAAACATCGCACGTTCCGGGAAACTGTGCCTTTACGGCTTCTATGGCATTGAGCAAAGCCCCCGCAAGCTCCGGGGTGGTGTAAGCCCTGTTGTAGTCCTGAACCTGGTAGCCGGGAAACATATTTGGAAAGACGACACCATTGACGAGATACCCATTGAACGGTTCCCCGTATGAAGCCGTAAGTGCATGACATGTTTGAAGAAAAAGTAGAGAAGAGACAGCTATTACGGCCGGTAGAATCAGGGTATAGTACAATACCCTTCGAGACCTGGCTCCCTTCATATTCCCCCCCATCCCCATTTGACTTGATAGATGTCGCCCATAGCTGAAGCATTATCAGGCGACTATGTTAGAAGAGATGCAATTCCCTACCAAAATAGTGATGTTACTGTCAATGGGTTTTTTGGATAAAAATTACTGCAAATGGGAAATTATCTATTAAGGGAGGAATATGGATAGGATACACTAGTTGAGCCGATCGGCCAGTTGACTCGATTCGGAGACGACTCCGTACGGGTCGCCTGCGAAAATGACGCTCCCGCTGCCGGCGGCGACCACGGGAATGTACTCCACGGAGATGGGTACGGGTTTGGAGAGCTTTACGAACACCTGGCGCGTTCCTTCAAGAATCGAGTCCATCTTTTGAGCAAAGGGGTTGCCCTCGTCGTTGAGGACCGCCTGCGCCAGTTGGAGCGCGTTTTGGACCCGAATACAGCCGTGGGAGAAATCGCGGCGCGACCTGGCAAAGAGGGATTTTTCGTTGGTGTCGTGCAGGTAAACCACATAGGGGTTGGGGAATTCGAATTTTACCCGGCCAAGAGCGTTTTTCGGCCCCGATTGTTGATATAGTCTGTGTTCGCCGAAAGCATACTGGGATTCGTAGCGTGATTCCATCTTCACATAGCCGTGTTCGGTAAACCACTCGGGATTTGATCCGGCGTGTTTATTGAGCTCGGCTCGGATGCGGCCGTCGACATACCAGCGAGGATTCAAGACGATTTGGTAGATCTGGCTGACCATGGTGGGTGTCGTGTTTTCTCCGACGATCTGGCCCCCGCGGTCGATCTTTTTCCCGCTGGCCCTGCCAACGACCACCTTGTCGCTCTTTTCGATTTGCCCGTTGTTATAGTAGTCAAGCATGAACTGGGGAATGTTTACCCGGATAAACCGTTTGAAGCGGCGCGAAGGGCTGTTTCGCACGGCCTGGAGTGAGTAGGCGATAAGTGCCGCCTTCTGGTGGAAGGGAACATTCAACCAGTCAATGGTTTGCCTGCCGACCACGCCGTCGGGCGTAAGCATGTGCGCCCGCTGAAACCGTTTGACCGAACGTTCTGTCGCCCTGTCATAGACGCCGGTGATCCTGCCGGCGTAGAAGTCCTCCTGACGAAGCCTCTTTTGGAGAAGCCCGATTTCTCTCCCCGCGTCGCCGGGGCGCGCCGAGGAGGCGAAATTGACGTATTGCTGGCCCCCGTTGGCTGCGAGCTTCAAATATCGCCGGTAGGCGGAAAGGAGGGCCTTGTAGCCAAATCCTTTCGGTTCGAGCCCGGCCAGGTAGGTCGAAAGCGGCGTGTTGCCCAAAAGGACTTGCAGGCTCTCTTCAAACGGCGAATAGGGGTCCATCTGCTTTGTATAGAGAAAAAAGTCGGTGGTAAGACGCACGTCCGCTTCGCTGGCTGCCCGGAAACATCGTCGGAAGTCTTCGGTGATGACTCCGGGATTTGCCGGCTGGGAGGCCGAAGCTTCCGTTGCGCCATAGGCGCCGGGGGTGGCCCCGAGGGTTTGGGAGGATGCGGACGCGAATTGCGGGTCTGCCGTGCGGAGAGCGGCCCGGCAGTCGGCCAGTTGTTTAAGAATTTCAGACAGCCTGTCGAGAGCGAAGGGGCCCGGGTCCATTGCGTCTTTGTCGGCTGAGCGAAGAAGGGTGAGAAGACTCTTCGCCTTGCTGTCCAGTTCGAACCGGGAGTTTATGAAAAGGGGCTGCCACTCACTTGCCGCATAGGCTTTGCTGACAGGGCCCGGGGTGAGGCCTCGCAAGTCTGAGGCCGGAATGGCCTGCCAGAGGTAGTTCGACCAGAGTGACTTTCCGGCAAAATCGGCGCCGTCATGAGTTTGCGTGGAAACCGAAACTTGGGCTGAAGCAGCGGCGGCGGCTTGTGGGCAGTCACCGGGCGCCTGGGCTGCGCCAATCGCTGGAAATGAAGTGAGCAGGATCGCTGCCGAGGCTGCCAAAACGAAAACATTTCTTATTGCCTGCAAGACGCGCACGGAACTCATAGCCCCTTTTCCCCAAAAGCGAAAGATAAAGATAAGACTAATTTCTGGTAAAACATAGAGCGGGAACAGGCTCACCGTCCCCAGGTTCGCCTCTTCGTTACCGCTCTACGGATGGAAAGGCCTTTCCTATATACCAAAACTGTGCTATTGGCAATCGGCATGCTGCAGGATGAAATTTTCATGGGCCTTGCCCTGGAAGAAGCAGGCAAAGCGTACCGCCAGGGGGAAGTTCCGGTGGGGGCCGTGCTCGTTTCCGGGAATGGGCAGGTGCTCGCGAGTGGTCATAATATGCCGATCGCCTCCCGGGATGCGACGGCGCATGCCGAGGTGCTGGCCATACGGGGCGCCTGCGTGGCTGCTGATAACTACCGGCTTCCCGGATCGGTCCTCTATGTGACCTTGGAGCCGTGCGCCATGTGTGTGGGGGCAATGCTCCACGCCAGGGTGAGCCGGCTGGTGTTCGGCGCGCGCGACCCGCGAAGCGGGTGTGCGGGAAGTGTGCTCGATCTCACCGGAGTCGCTGCGTTCAACCACCGCATAGAGGTCGTGGGGGGCGTTTTGGCAAAGAGTTGTGTCGACATTTTACAAAGCTTTTTCAAGGCCCGCCGGGCCGGCAAGATGGTTGAAAAGTGATTTTGTGTCGATTGCCGTTTCAATTATTTTCCATCTGCAGTACAATTCTTTTTTGCTTTTTTACCCCGCATTGAGGTAAACAGGGGTTGTTGTTGCGGAGAGGTACCGAAGTGGCCGTACCGGGCTCGACTCGAAATCGAGTTGTCCTGTGAAGAGCAGGGCACGTGGGTTCGAATCCCACCCTCTCCGCCACTTTTGGCGGATAGCCCCCCTGCCTTGTTGCGAAAACCGGTGCAAGTACTTTGCGGAGAGATGTCCGAGAGGCTGAAGGAGCACGACTGGAAATCGTGTGTACGCCCAAAAGGTGTACCGAGGGTTCGAATCCCTCTCTCTCCGCCATCCCGCCTGACGGCCCACAGCCTTCAGGCCGGCGTAGCCATTTATGTCCTATCAAGTCATAGCCCGCAGATGCCGACCCGAGACTTTCGAGGAAGTCATCGGGCAGCCGCATGCTGTCCGAACCCTGCAAAATGCGATTCGCCTCGGCCGCATCGCACACGCCTATCTGTTTTCCGGGGCGCGGGGGGTCGGGAAAACCTCGGTTGCCCGAATCATGGCAAAGGCCCTCAATTGTGAAAAAGGGCCTACGCAAACGCCTTGCAATCAGTGTTCGAACTGCCGGGAAATCTCCCATACAAACTCCGTGGACGTGATCGAAATCGACGGCGCTTCCAACCGCGGGATCGAAAGCATACGGGAGTTGCGGGAGACCGCGCGCTACAGGCCGGCCAAGGGGCGCTATAAAGTCTACATTATCGATGAAGTGCACCAGCTCTCCGTGGATGCCTTCAACGCCCTGCTCAAGATCCTCGAAGAGCCTCCGGCCCACGTCATTTTCATCTTCGCCACAACCGAACCGCACAAGATCCCCGCCACGGTGCTCAGCAGGTGTCAACGGTTCGATTTTCGCCGTCTGAGCCTGCAACTCATCGTGGAGCATCTCAAAAAAATCGTTTCGCAGGAAGGGGCCGATTTTTCCGACTCCATTTTCTACGCCATCGCCCGGGAAGCCGACGGGGGAATGCGCGATGCCCAAAGCCTGCTCGAACAGCTTCTCGCCTTTCGCGGCGATGATCTTGCCGAATCCGAAATTCTGGATATCCTCGGGGTGATCGACAGGCAGAGCGTCATGCGCACCGCTGAAGCGGTGATAGCCGGAGACGCCGGGGCCTGCCTGGACATTGCCGCCGATGTCTACCGCAGGGGACTGGACAGCAGGCGCTTCTGCCAGCACCTGTGCGACCACTTCCGAAACCTTCTCTTTGCCGCCCTTTCCCTCGGAGCGGAAACCAGGGGAGATCTGCCCCGGGAGGAAATTGAACTTCTCCGGAAGCTGGCGGCCAAAACCAGTGTGGAATCCTTGCACGTCTACTTCCAGATTCTGCTGCGGGGGGAGGAGGATATACGCCGTTCGAGCATGCCGAAAATCACTCTCGAGATGCTGCTTTTGCGCATGGCCGGCCTGCCTCGAATCGAATCGATCGATCTGCTGCTCGAAAAAATATCGACACTTGAACAGGCTCTTACAAGCGGACAGCCCGCTGCTGGGTGTGTCGTCTCCGAGAGCAGGAGTCGCTTCGGGACCGAAGAGCGGGGTGAAAATCGCGCAGGGCGAGGCAACCCTCCAGTGGCCTCCGACTCCACCGCTCCCCCTTCCCGGCCCAAAGCTTTGTTTTCCGACAAACCGGAAGGCTCCGGGCCGGCGAACGAGACCTTTGCGCGTCCCGGCGGTACGCCGCCATCGCCCGAGAGGGCCATTGCCGAGTGGCCTATGTTCGTCGCTTTTCTGGAAACCCGCAACCCCATTTTGTGGGCCAAAGTCTCCCATTGCACCGTCGGGGTTTCGGGGGGGGCGATCGAGCTGGAAGTGCCGGAAATCTTCGAGAGCAGTACCAGTGGTCCTGAATTTGTCAAAAAGCTCCAAGAGGCCTCGCAGGCCTTTTTCGGCGCCGGGTTCGAGTGGGTTGTAACGAAAAAAAAAGCCTCCGCCGTCCCGCGCGGCCCGGTAGCGAAGGCCGGTAAAGCGCCCAAAGCCTCGAGCGCAAAGCAGCTCGTCAGCCACCCGGCCGTGCAGCAGGCAATCGAAATCCTGGGGGCCGAACTCGTCGAGGTCAAACCCGCCACGACCGGGCCGCCGGAGGGGCGCAAGAAATAGATTGTCGCTTTTAAGCCCATGGGCGTATGCTGTATGTCCCATAGTGCATTATGTTGAAATGGAAATATTTTATTTGGATGGAGGAAAAAGACGATGCCCAAGGGATTCAATCCGATGCAGCAGGTCAAGGCGCTGCAGGAAAAAATGACCAGAATGCAGGAGGAGTTGGCTCTAAAGAAAGTGGAAGCAAGCTCCGGCGGGGGCATGGTGACCGTTGAGGTCAACGGCAAGCAGGAAGTCTTGAGCGTCAAGATTGACCGGCAGGTCGTCGACCCGGAAGATATCGAAATGTTGCAGGACCTCATCGTCGCCGCGGTTAACGACGGTTTGCGGCGCGCCCAGGAGATGGCCGCCTCCGAAATGGGAAAGCTCGCCGGCGGGCTCAATATCCCCGGACTGAACATACCGGGGCTTTTTTAGCGATATATGAACCCCTATCCACCGATCTTGAGCAACCTCATTCGTAAACTCAGCAGGCTTCCGGGGCTTGGGGAGAAAAGCGCTACGCGTATCGCCATGCATCTTCTCAAGGCCTCGGAAAACGAGACCCGGGCGCTTGCGGAAAACATTCTGCAACTGCGAAGCACTATCAAAACCTGCTCCATCTGCTTTAACTTCACCGAAGAGGTGCTTTGCTCCATCTGCAGCGACCCGGCGCGCGACATCGGCGAAGTCTGTGTCGTGGAAGGTACGGCCGATCTTCTGGCCATCGAACAATCGGGGGCGTTCAAGGGCCGCTACCACGTCCTCCAGGGCGTACTCGCCCCCCTTGACGGCATCGGGCCGGATCAGATCCGCATACGGGAGCTTCTTGCGCGCCTGGAATCCGAAAAAATCAACGAAATCATCATCGCCACCAACCCCAGCAGCGAAGGGGAGGCGACCGCGCACTACCTGCTCCAGATTCTCAGGGACCGGCAGGCGCGCGTAACCCGTATCGCTTACGGAATCCCCATGGGGGGCGACCTCAAGTACACCGACCGCATCACGCTGGAACGGGCGATGAAAGGCAGGCAGGCCTTTTAACCCCGTCTGGCGGCCGGACGTCTTGCAATTTCTTCCTGTTCGTAATAGAGTGCCGACCATTCATTCATTTGGCACGCACGTCCGGCAAAGATCGGAGAGCGACTCGATGAATTCCGCAGCGGAGTGGAGGTACATTCCACGGCGCCGTATCGAGCTGTTGATAGCTCTATCACGGTTGATCTTCGCCTCTTTTTCCCTTGTGGCGGTGAGCCTCGACCCGACTCAGCCCGCCCGGTATGAGCAGTTGGCCTACGGCCTCATGGCGGGATACGTCATCTACTCGCTGATCATAGGGTTGGTTGCCTGGCAGGATTCCTTCCGCCTTACAAAACTTGCGGTGATTACTCATATTTGTGATCTGGCCATTTTTACGGCCTTCATGTTCTTTACCGAAGGAGCCAGAAGCCCTTTTTTCGCCTACATCATCTTTTGCGTGCTCTGCGCAACCCTGCGCTGGCACTGGCGAGGCGCCCTCTACACCTTTCTGCTCGCCCTGACCGCATATTTTGCCCTTGGTCTCTATGGGGACCAAATTCTCCATCATTCCGACTTCAATCTGGGAACGTTCATAGTTCGCGGCAGCTATTTGACGATAGTGACCCTGCTTCTCATCCATATAAGCGCTCAGCAGCTCAAGATCTGGAACGAGTTCGCCGCGCTCGCCAAGTGGCCCAGGACGGAGCTGAGCGACCTCGGCGATATCTTGCAGCAGCTGCTGAGTCGGGCATCTGCGATATCGGGCGCTCCGCGCCTGCTGGCTTTCTGGGAAGAATCCGAGGAGCCGTGGGTACATAAGGCTTTCTATTCCCGGGAGGCGGGCCTACAGATGAGTCGTGAATCTCCCGATGCCTGCGGGGAACTTGTTCCGGAACAATGGAGGGATACAAATTTTCTCTGCTATGACGTGAACCGGCCCGGGGCGGTGGTTTTACTGGATTCGGAAAATGCTTTGCAGCACTTGCGCACGAACTGCCCCATCGGCCGTGAATTGCAGTCCCGGTACGGTGTGCGGTCGTTTCTGTCCATGCGCTTGAAGACCAAACGATTGAACGGACGATTGTTCCTGCTCGATAAACCGGCAATGACCTCCGATGATCTGGTTATGGGAAATATGATCGCCGGGCGCATTTCGGAGGCGCTCAACGAATACTGTTTGGTGGCCGAACTGCGCGGAGCGGCGATTGACGAAGAACGAATCCATCTCGCGCGCGACTTGCACGATGGTCTGCTCCAGTCTCTGGCCGCCATAGGGATGAAGATTCAAAGCGCGAGTCGATTGATAGAAAGCGACTCCCCACTGGGCAGGCAGGAACTGGCCGATATTGGAAAACTTCTCCTCTCCGAACAGCGCGACCTGCGTTGCCTGATTCAGGAATTGAAGCCCATGGGAGGCAGGAACGACTACCCTTCCCTCAAACATCGCCTGGAAGATCTTGCCGGTCACATTGGGCGAATTTGGGGATTGGGAGTGGAAATGGATATGGGAGACATCGAATTTCCTACGGCCGCCATGGTGGAGCGGGAAGTTTATTTTCTCGTGCGCGAGGCGCTGGTCAATGGCGCCAGGCACGCTGCGGCTTCGCGCCTGAAGGTCAGTCTGGAGGCAAAGGACGAACATATTTGCATTACCGTAGCCGATAATGGGAATGGTTTTCCTCTTCGCGCGGGGGAATATGACCTGGCGAGTCTGCACGCGACTCAGGCCGGTCCCGGATCCATTGTGGCAAGGGTTGGCGCGCTTGGCGGGAGCCTGACCATCAATTCGAGCCAATCGGGCGCCTGCCTCAGAATCCGCCTTGGGCTTCGAGGCCGGGGAGGGGGCAATGGCGATTCGCGTAGTGCTTAGTGACGACCATCCGCTCATTTTGAACGGCCTCACGGCGCTTCTCACTGCCGCAGAGGGGTTCGAAGTTCTTGCCGGCTGCACCAATGGCGAGGACGCCCTCAAAGCAGTGCAGGACCTGGCGCCGGACATTCTCGTTCTGGATGTCCGCATGCCGGGTAAAGACGGCATGGGTGTTTTGCAGGAACTCCATAACCTGGGAAGCCCGGTGAAGGTAGTCCTCTTGACCGGTGAGATCAGCGAAGAGCAGGTGGCTATAGCCGTACGGCACGGAGTCAGGGGAATCGTTTTAAAGGAGTCGGCCCCGCAGGTATTGGTGAGTTGCCTGCACAAAGTGTTTTCCGGGGGGAGATGGCTGGAAACGGGCTCTTTCTACGAGGCGATGGAAACGACACTGCACCGGGAAAAAAATCGGGAGCAGCTGCGCCTTACGCTCACGACCCGTGAAATCGAAATGGTGAAGATGGTTCAGGAGGGTCTTAAAAACAGGGAGATCTCGGAGAGGTTGTGCATCGCCGAAGCAACGGTAAAAACCCATTTGTACCATATTTATCGAAAATTAAACGTGGAGAGCCGGGCGCAACTCGTTCGCTACGCACATGTCAAGAAGCTGTTTCCCGAATAAGAAACCATATCAGCGTCAAAATCCAACCAAAGTCGCATATAATTAATACTTTAGTTTGATTGATTTTTAATGGCGAGAGAATACATTATTCTGAAATTCCACCATAATACATAAATGCGACCTAAACCTGATATGGTTATAACGGATAGGCTGAAAAAACAGGCGTGTTTAACTTTCCAAGAGGTGAGGACGATGGAAGAGCACATCCTTGCATACTTTTCTGAAAACCTGGCAACGGTGAGCAAGGAGGAACTTCTCCAGGCGCTCAAAGATGCACTGAAAAGCTCGCACTGCTGGCGTGAGGCTTGCTTATTGAAGACGCTTTCTCCTGCCCAAACCGGAAGGAACGTTCAGGCGATTTCCTGTCACAGAGGGAGAAAACATGGTATTCGCGGCGGTGAAAAAGGATAGTGACAAAGCGCCGGAGTATGATGTCCATTTTTTCCCGGTGTTCCGCTTTAGTGTGCGCGGTATGCGGCACTCTCCCCGGAAGAGGCGTGCAAATTGGCCGCGCTCAGGCTCGATAGGGAAACACTTTGGAGTGCGATACGCGGAAACTTGGGGCGGGAATGCGAGTTTGTCGAGGAAATGATTGAAGCCCTGGTGGATATCCTCAGTGAGGAGAGGCCATCGAAAAGCGCCTGGTTTATACGTTCCGGGAATACCTGGGTGAAAGAAGCAATCACGCAAAAAGAATTGGAGCGGATGGCGCGGGAGGTTCTGTACAGGGATTTAGCCCGACAGGCAGGTGTTTTTCCCGTTTGCAAAGCGAGCGGTCAAAACAGAAAAAAGGCGCCCTAAGACGGCTCGGGAGAAATCATCTACGCCTGCAGGAAGCCTTGGCGCTTCCCTGTATCGCAGCGCGCGGGACCTGGTCAATACCCTGTTGGCCCCGGTACGCTCTTGCCTGATATCCGGAACGGCCCCCGACAGGAAAGGCAGGCTGCGGGATGTCCAAAGAGATTTGAAGATCAGGTTGATTGCTCTGGACTTCAGGGATGAGCAGGTAATAGGGCGGCTTGGAAGGGAACTTGAAGCCCTGTTTCATGCCCACGTCGGCATAATGCACCGAGAATTCGATTCTTACGCATTCCTTGATTTTGAAAGAAATCAGTTCAACTCCTGCGCCATTCTGCGATGGCTGGAAGATGACCTGCGGCGGAACGGGACAGGGCAAACGGCCATGAAATCACTGGCCGTGACGGCGAGGGATTTGTGCACCCCGATGCTGACCTTCGTCTTCGGTGAGGCGCGACTGGAAAGCGGATGTGCGGTTGTCAGTTCCTGCCGTCTACGGAATGAATATTACGGTCTGCCCAATGATCCGGTGCTTTTTTCGGAGCGACTCTTGAAGGAATGCGTCCACGAATTGTGCCACACCTTCGGGCTGGTCCACTGTAATCATCCGGAATGCGTCATGAAATCATCGACCTGTGTGGAGCAGATCGATTTGAAGACCAGCCGGTTTTGTGATCGGTGTCGTAACGAATTGTCGATTCGCACGGGGGCGCGCCCCGGCTAGAGGTTGTCGGAGACCGCCTTTAGAAGTTTTTGAATTTCGCCTGCGCTCAGTTTACCATCTTTTTCGAAGATCAGCTTCCCGCTCTTGTCGAATGCGAGGACATCGCTGTTGTTATCGGCTATCTTCCATGTTTTGACCAGCACCCGCTGGTAATCGCGGACATAGATCGTTGTGGGATAGCGCTTTTGTTTCGCGCGCAAAGCCGCATTGATGGCGAAGTTGGGCATCCAGCTGGAGGCCATGTTGATGATGCCGTAAGACTGGAATCCGGTTGCCGGGAAGTGCCTTTTTTTCAGTGCTTCGCTCGCCGGATTATTGAGATCTTTTTCGTCCGGGTCTACGTAAAAGAGTACGAAGACTTTTCCCGTGAGTTCCCTGCTGCTCCATTGCCTTCCGTCCAGGCGTCCGCCGAGCTTACCTTTCAACACCACCGGGGGCGGCACCTGCCCGATTTCGAGGGCCGAGCAGTTCGAAGCGATGAGGAAAATCACCAGAATGCAGATGGAACCAACTGTGAGCTTTCTCATGGATGCCATCCTTTGAAGGTTTGCGCCTCAGCGCCAAATGAGCCGCGCAGCGGCGTGGGGGTGCGGGGGCGATAGCCCCCGCGCTTTTGTCTTCTGCCTTTGCATTACCGCGGCGCGGCATCGAGTATCTGAATCTTCAACGCGTCTTCGCGCGGGATGATCTTTTCGATGCGGACCCGGACCCTGTCTCCCTGTTTGAACGTGGCGTTTTCGGGTACGGGGGCGTTTGCCTCGATGAGGAGATCGGGGAGCAGGAGGTGGGCGAAGCGGGCGTTTTTGTCCAGCACGAGGGCGTGGAGGGTTTCCATATCTTCCTGTTCCATGTATTTGAGGAGCCAGTAGCGGGTCCATTTGCGCTGGATCGTAGAGACCTTGGTCTGAGCGGCGGAAAGCCGCCCTGCGGCCTCTTCGAGCTGATCTTTCGAATAGGTCGCGGAGGCCCCGGCGAGGGCCTGTTTCAACTGGCGCTGCACGAGAAGATCGACGTAGCGCCGGATGGGCGAGGTGACGGTTGTGTACTGCGGGATGGCGAGGCTGCAGTGGGGTTTGGCCTCGGTGGAAAGCTCGGCCCGCGAAAAGAGGCGCCTTTGGCGGTAGATGTGAAAGAGCGGGTGTTCGCTCTGGACGCATTCGGTTTCCGGGCGGCATTCGGCCTGGTTTCGGTAAAGCGAGGGGATTTGCCGTTGGAAGAGATATCCGGCGGCGATCGCGTTTGCCTGAATCATCCATTCGGAAACCATGATCTGGCTGGGGGTTTCCTTGTCGTAGCGGGTGAGCTGGACCATGCCGGCGTCGTTTACGTAGACCTGGATTTCCGGGATCGGAAGGATTATGGCGCCCTGATCGAGCCTTTTTTGCCGCAGCTTTACGGCGAGTTCAAAGAGAGTCTTGAGGCCGCTCTCGTGTTCGATATTGTCGTTTACCTGCTCGTAGGTGAGTTGACGGCGGACCGTGACGACGCTCGGGCAGACCCTGGCCTCGAGGATATTGGCCTCGGAATCGAACCGGAGAAGAAAGCTCAGGGCGAGGCGCTTTTGGCCCGCCTGAAGGCTCAGGATGCCTTCGGAGAGAAGGGGAGGCAGCATGGAGACCCGTTCGTCGGGGAGATAAATCGAGCTTGCGCGAGCCTCGGCCTCGCGATCCAGGGGCGAACCCTGCTCGATGAGTTCGGCCGCATCGGCGATGTGCACGCCGACTTCGAAGACGCCTCCGCCGAGTTCGGAAATGCTGAGCGCGTCGTCATAGTCGCGGGTAGCGGCACTGTCGACCGTGAAGATGTCGAGGCCGGTCAGGTCCTCGCGCCCGATTTCCGGCAGTTTGTAGTCTGTCAACCGCCGGGCCTGCAGCATGGCGTTTTCGGGGAATTCGGCCGAAATATCGTGTTCGTGGAGCAGGAGATTTTCGTCTTCGCGCCACACCCCCAACCGCACGAGAACACGGAAGGCTGCCTGCTGGGTTATGGGGATGGCGGCAAGCCTCAGCAGTTCCTTGACAAAAGCGCTTTCTTTGGACTCCGCGCCGAAGAGGGCGAAGTCTTTGAGTGCTGCGACCAGTTCTTCGCGGATTTCGATCTGCAGGGAGCTTTGCCTGCGCGCATTGACAGCCGCAAGCCACCGCGCGCCTTCGGAGAGTTTGCGCTCCCTTTCGGCTTCCCTCTGGAGTTCCAGGCGGCGGGCTTCGACGGTTTCCGCGGACCTGGGATAGAAACGCGACTCTTTGGTCTGAAAATAGAGCTTGTCGGACAGCAGGGCCCTTTTGACCGCCGCGGCCTGGTCGTCGGAGACGGGGGTGGCAAAAATGAACTCGGCTATTTCCTGCGCTCCGTAGCCGTTTTCCTCCGACTCGAGCAGGGACCAGACTTCCTCCAGATCGATTGTCTGCGCGAGGCTTCTGCGGGTTTCGGAGATGGACTTCAGCCTATGGAGGAGTTCATCCCGGCCCAGGGCGGGGTTGAGAATCGTTTTCCCGTGGTGGACGACCCGGGAGACCGCGATGGCCACCTCACGGTTATTTTCGGAAATGGCGTTAAACCGGCCGTCTTTTACGATCAAGACGACCCCGCAGAGGACCTCTTTGGATTCATAGAATTCGAATACGTGGCCGGGCGCAATTTGCAAACCCTCATTCCGGCTCATCAGGCAGCTCCGTGTGTATACTATTTTTTAGTCCCTCTTCGCCTTTTTGCAGCAGAAAGGGCGCCCTCGCTCTTGTGGAGGAGTTCCTCCTTAAGGGAGTGAAGCGTCTGCAGAGCGAAAAGAGGAGTCATGTTGTCGGTATCCAATTCGAGAAGTTTGGTGTGCAGCCAGTCCGGGGGGCCGGAGAAAAGCGGCAGCTGAACGCGCGGGTCGGCGGGCCGGGCTGCGGGGGAAAGTTCCGCTACCTTCAGAGCGTGCCCCCCGTTCGGCTGGGCCTTCCCCTCAAGCTGGGCGAGGATACTGCCGGCGCGCTGCGTAATTTCTTCGGGAAGCCCGGCAAGCCTGGCCACCTGGATGCCGTAGCTCCTGCTCGAACTGCCCGCCGTCAGTTTGTGGAAAAAAAGAATCTCCTGCTGCGATTCGCGGATCGCAACATTGAAGTTTTTCACCCGCGGGCGGCTGCGGGCCAGTTCGGTCAACTCGTGATAGTGGGTGGCGAAAAGGGTTTTTACGCCCCTGCCGTCGAAATCGTGCAAAAATTCGGCGACCGCCCAGGCGATGCTCATCCCGTCGAAGGTGCTGGTGCCCCTGCCTATCTCATCGAGTACTATAAGGCTTTTCGGTGTCGCCTGGTGTAAAATGTTTGCCGTCTCGTGCATTTCCACCATGAAGGTCGATCTGCCGCGGGCCAGATCGTCGGAGGCGCCCACACGGGTGAAGATGCGGTCCACGATTCCGATGCGCGCTTCGGAAGCGGGGACGAAGGAGCCGATTTGAGCGAGCAAAACGATCAGGGCGGCCTGCCGCAAAATGGTGGATTTGCCGGCCATGTTGGGGCCCGTAACGATCAGGACCTGCTGATTTTCCTGGTCGAGCTCGAGATCGTTTGGCACAAAACCGCCTTCGGGCAAAAACCGTTCGATGACCGGATGTCTTCCGTCGCGGATGTGGATGGAATCTCCCGAGTCGACCTCGGGCCGGGAATAATCGTATTTGGCCGCAAGTTCGGCCAGGGAGCAGAGGCAGTCGATATCCGAGAGTATGTCGGCCATCTGCTGGATCCTCGCGCTCTCGCGCGCCACGGAGAGTCTCAGTTCCCCGAAGAGTCGTTCTTCGAGTTCGAGCCTTTTTTCGTCCGCTTCGAGGGCCTGTTCTTCGAATTCCTTGAGCTCCTGAGTAATATAGCGCTCGGCGTTTACCAGGGTCTGCTTGCGGTGATAATGGGGGGGCGCCGACGAGATGTTGGAGCGGGATATCTCTATATAATAGCCGAAAACCTTGTTGAAGCGAACCTTAAGAGAGGATATTCCGGTTTCCCGGCGCTGGGTTGCTTCATATTCTGCCATCCACCCTTTGGCGTCGCGGCTGAGCCGGATGTAGCGCTCCAGTTCGGGATCGAAGCCGGGGTTTATGGCGCCGCCGTTGGAAAGGGTAGCGGGCGGTGGGTCGCACAGGGCGGCCTCCAGATGGGCGGCGAGCTCTTCGAGGTTGTCCCAGTGGGAGAGGATGCGGGAAAGAAGGGGGCTTTGGCAACTCGCAATGGTCTTTTTCAGATCGGGCAGGGCGTGCAGGGACCTCTTTATGCCTATGAGGTCGCGGGGAGTGGAAACGCCTGTGCTGTTTCTCGCATTGAGCCGTTCGAGATCGTTTATGCCTTCGAGGATCGCGAGAGCCGCCGCCCTGCAGTCGCTTTGCGCCACGAGTTCGGCCACTCCCCCCTGCCGTTCGACGATCTGTTCGAGATCGAGCAGCGGGTATCTCAGCCATTGCCGCAGTTTTCGTCCGCCCATGGCGGTACGCGTATGATCGACCACCTCGGCCAGGGAGCCTTTTTTCCCCTGGAAGCCGGCGCAGTAGAATATCTCCAGGTTTCTTACCGTAGCCTCGTCGAGGACCATAAACTCGGAGCGGCTGTAGGGAATGAGGCGCCGGATGTGTTCGCAGGCGCTGAAGAGATTCTCGTGGGCGTAGGCGAGAACGGCGCCCGCTGCCTGAACCGCCGAATGCATCGAGTCGATGCCGAAGCCTTCGAGCGAGTGGACGTGAAAATGGGAGGTTAAAAGCTCAAAAGAGCGGCGTTTGTCGAAATGGATTTCCTCGACGCGGGTAAAGGCCGCGTCGATCCGGTTTTGGACCGTCTTTGTCCAGTCGGCGTCGAATTCTTCCGGGAGGAGAATCTCTTTGGGGCCGATGCGCAACAGCTCCTCGACCAGGTTTTCCTCCGAATCGAGTTCGGTCACCCGGAACTCGCCGGTCGAGATATCCAGAAAAGCCAGGCCCGCAGGCTTTCCACCCCCCGGCTGCCGGACGGCGGCGAGGTAATTGGGCTGATTGGAGGTAAGATTCTGATTGTCCACGGTGAGGCCAGGGGTAAGGACCCTCGTGACTTCGCGGCGCACCAGGCCCTTGGCTTTTTTCGGGTCCTCCACCTGGTCGCAGACCGCGATCCGGTAGCCGGCGGCGACCAGTCTGGCTATATAGCCTTCGGCGGCGTGATAGGGGACCCCGCACATCGGGACCGGGTTTTCCGCCTGCCTGTCCCGGGTGGTGAGCGCGATATCGAGCACCTTCGATGCGGTGTGCGCATCCTCCATGAACAATTCGTAGAAATCGCCCATGCGATAGAGGAGAAGCGAATCGGGGTACTTCGATTTTATGTCGAGGTACTGCCGCATCATGGGAGTAAGATCGTTCATCGGCTTTCCGTGCCCGAAAGAAATACCCGACCCCGTTTGAGGTCGGTTATACTGTAGTAAACTTGTAAAATGACCCGTTCATCGATCATTGTTCATGCATAAGGGAGTCTTGCTCTTGGACCGGGAGTTTATCCGCCTTCGCGGCGTTCGCCAACACAATCTGAAAAACATCGATCTCGACATTCCTCTCAACAAACTGATCGCTTTTACCGGGGTGAGCGGGTCCGGCAAATCGAGCCTTGCGCTGCACACCCTGTATGCCGAGGGGCAGCGCCGCTACGTCGAGACTTTTTCCCCCTATGCCCGACAGTTCCTGGAACGGATGGACCCGCCCGAAGCCGATCTGATCGAGGGAATTCCCCCGAGCATCGCGATCGAATCGGGCGCGGCAGTCCGGAGTTCGCGTTCCACGGTGGGGACAATAACCGAAATTAACGACTACCTGAAGCTTTTATTTGCAAGGCTTGCGGCTCCGGTCTGCCCGACCTGCGGAAAACCGGTGACCAAAGATACGCCCGAGACGATCTACGGAAAGCTGAACGATCTTGATCCCGAAGACAGGGTGCTGATCTGTTTTCCCTTCAGACCGGAAGGGGAGGAGAACTGGCGCGAAAGACTCGTTTCCCAAGGCTTCCTGAGGGCGGCAGTGCGGCTGCGGCGAGCCGCCGCTCCCGAGTGTGCCTCGCCCAAACGGAGGGGCCTTGACGGCTCTGAGGGTGATTCCGAAGAGTGGATCATTGTGGATTTGGAGCCGGGAGCGGACCCACAGACCGAAGGAATCCCTTCGTTTGGGCCAGGCGACCCCGGCCGCGGCGGCTCGCCGCTGGTGATAGTTGATCGGTTGCGTTGGGGGAAGGCTGCGCGGGAGCGGGTGGTCGATTCGATTACCACGGCTTATAACGCCGGGGGCGGGCGGGTTGCCGTCGTTATTCTGCCCGGCCGGGTTCTGCGTTTCAGCTCGGAGCTTTCGTGCGCCGAGTGTGAAGGCGACGGGGCGATTCCCCCTCCGAGTCCGAATCTTTTTTCCTTCAACAGCCCGATCGGGGCGTGTCCGGTTTGCCGCGGTTTCGGCAGAACGATCGGCGTGGACATGGACCTGGTGATCCCCGACAGGAGGCTCACGATCGAGGACGGGGCGGTTAAGCCTTTCGGGACAGACCGGGAGGAGTATTTCGAGCTACTCGAATTTTGCAAAAAGCAGAAAATCCCGACGGACGTTGCGTTCGAAGAGCTCGACGAGGCGGCCGGGAGCAAGATCATAAACGGCGCGAAAGGTTATTACGGGATAAAGGGTTTTTTCGAGTGGCTCGAAACCAAGAAATATAAAATGCACGTCCGGGTCTATCTGTCCCGGTACCGCGCCTATGTTGCCTGCGAGGCATGCGGGGGGACTCGCTTTCAACCCGGGGCGCTTCTGTACCGGCTGCGCGGTGAAAACATCGCAGAACTTGCCTCTTTCAGCATCGGAAAACTGAGCGAATTTTTCGGCGGCGAGTGGCCGGAAACGACGAACGATCCGGCGGCGCGCCTGCTGGTGCACGAAATTCGGAGCAGGCTCGAATTTCTCATGGCCGTCGGGCTTCATTACCTGTCGCTCGACCGGCAGTCGAGAACGCTTTCGGGGGGCGAGGTGCAGCGGGTGCATCTTACGAAGGCGCTGGGCTCGGCGCTGGTAAATGTGCTCTATGTGCTCGACGAGCCGAGCGTGGGTCTTCATGCGCGCGACCAGAAGCGGCTCATGGCCCAGCTGAACCGGCTCGTTACCATGGGAAACAGCGTCGTTATGGTCGAACACGACCCGGGAATGATCCGTTTTTGCGACGAAGTGATCGATATGGGGCCGGGCGGGGGCGAGCGGGGCGGGCAGGTGATGTTCCAGGGGCCGCCGGAAGAACTGGGGAGTGCTGCCGCAAGCCTCACGGGCCAGTATCTGTCGGGGGAAAAATCGGTGCTCCCCGATTCGATTTCCCGCGTGCAGCCTCATCCGTGGAGAAAACTCACCGTAATCGGCGCGCGCGAAAACAATCTCAAGGGGATAGACGTTTCGATCCCGCTGGGTCTCATGGTCGGGGTGAGCGGGGTCTCGGGTTCGGGGAAAAGCACTTTTGTCGAAAAGACGCTCTACCAGGGGTGGTTGCGGAAGGTGGGCCGACCCGCCGAAGCCCCCGGTCTTCACGACGACATCGAGGGGGCCGAACAGGTCGGCGAAGTGGTGCTGGTCGACCAGCAACCGGTCGGAAAAAGCCCGAGGGCGAACCTTCTTACCTACACCGGTGCGCTCGACCCTCTGCGGAAAATGCTTGCGGATACCCCCGAAGCCCTGGGAAAAGGGTTTACGGCGAAGCATTTTTCGTTCAACGTGCCCGGGGGGCGGTGTGAAACCTGCGCGGGCGAGGGGTTCCAGCGCGTGGAGATGCAATTTCTGGCAGACGTCCTGGTTCGCTGTCCCCAGTGCGACGGGAAACGGTTCCGGCAGGAGGTGCTGGATATAAAGCTGCGGGGGGTGTCGATCGGCGATATGCTCGATATGAGCGCGCGGGAACTTCTCTCCGTTTTCCCCGAAAACCGAAAACTGGCGGCCGCTTTGGAACCGGTTGCCGCGATCGGGCTCGATTACATTCGTATGGGGCAGCCCCTCAGTACTTTTTCTGGCGGGGAAGCCCAGCGGCTGAAGCTCATTCGGTATCTCTCCGCCCCCGGTGCGGCGCAACCCGTGCAGGGCGGCCGGCAGTCCGGGCGCACGAAGCTTTTCCTGCTGGACGAGCCGACGACCGGGCTGCACCAGGACGACATATCCAAGCTGATCCGAGTGTTGAGAAGACTGGTCGCCAATGGCGACACCGTATTGGTGGTCGAACACAACCTCGACATGCTCGCCGCATGCGACTGGCTGGTCGATCTTGGCCCCGAGGGAGGGGAAGAGGGTGGACGGATCGTTTGTGAAGGCCCTCCCGAAACTGTGGCCGCGTGCGAGCGCAGCATAACGGGCGGCTATATTGCCGATAGACTGGGGCAGATTGCGCTGCCACATCCAGGAGGCGTGCTCGAGGCGGCGGAAAACCAAAAGGATTACCTTGCCCTGCCGGCGTGCCGCCGGGGCCGGGATGCGCCGTTGCGAAATAGCCCGGCGCAGAGCAGGGACGAGATCATCATACGCGGGGTGCGGGAGCACAACCTGGATATCGACGAGATCCGGCTTCCCAGCAGGAAAATGAGCGTTTTGACCGGGCTCAGCGGTTCGGGGAAATCGACCCTGGCCTTCGACGTGATTTTTGCCGAGGGCCAGCGCAGATATCTCGAATGCCTTTCCTCCTATGTCCGCCAATATTTCAAAATCATGGAAAAGCCCGATGTCGATCAGATCGCGGGGCTTGCCCCGACAATCGCGATCGAACAGCGGACGAGCCGGCTGGGCAGAAGATCGACGGTAGGGACCATTACCGAGACCTATCACCTGCTGCGGTTGCTCTATGCGAAGCTCGGCCGGCAGCGATGCCCCCGGTGCGACAGGGAACTCGAGACGCTGAGCGTCGACGATATCCTCACCCGGGTGCGGCAGGAAGCAGACGGGGGTGCGGTGAAACTTCTCGCGCCGCTCGTGCACGGGCGAAAAGGGATATACCGCGATCTTTTCGCACGCCTCGGCCGCATGGGGTTCGAGCAGGCCAGGGTGGACGGGCGCTACGTCCCGCTCGACCCGGTGCCCGAACTCGCGCGGCGAAAAGAGCACGATATCGAGGCGCTCCTGCCCGGGCTCGACCATGGCGGGGCAACGCCCGATGCGCTTCTGGACGCGGTGCGCCGCGGCCTCTCCCTGGGCGGGGGCATTCTGTACCTCGATACGGGCAGGGGCGAGACGAGGGTCTTCAGCCGTCAGCTCTACTGCCCGGCATGCGATGCGGGGCTTGCGCCTCTGGACCCCAGGCTTTTTTCCTTCAACAGCAGGCAGGGATATTGCCCGGCCTGCATGGGGATCGGACGCGTGAAACGGGTGGCGGTCGATCGGCTGCGCGGGGCCCCGGACGTGCCCCTACGGGATGGGCTCCTGGCGTTTCTGCGCTCTTCGGTGTGGCGCGGTTCGCGGCGGGAGGCCGAAAAGTTCGAGCGGAGCCTGCGGGTCGGGCTCGGAGTGGACCCGGAAAAGCCGGCCTCGAGCCTTGAGGAGTCCGTGTGGGAAACGATACTGCACGGAAAAAAAGGGAAGTTTCCCGGGGTGCTCCAACTCCTGGAGGGAATTTCGGAAGAAGATGAGACGTGGAGATGGGTGCAGCCCATGTACGACGATCTGGACTGCCCCGACTGCGGCGGAAGCAGGCTCAATGCGCAGGCTAGATCGGTCTATTTCCGGGACCTCACGATAGCGGGGATGTGCGCGATGCGGGTCTCCGAACTCGAGGCGATGTGGAAAAAGCTTCGCTTCAGTCGGGAGGAGCTTCCGGTGGGCGAGCCTATAGCAAAGGAGGTGCTCCAGAGGCTCTCCTTTCTGGGGAAAGTGGGGCTCGGATACCTTTCGCTCGACCGGTCGGGGGAGACGCTCTCGGGCGGGGAAACGCAGAGGATACGGTTGGCCGCTCAGCTGGGGACGAACCTTCGCGGTGTCTGCTACATTCTCGATGAGCCGACGATCGGACTTCACCCGGCGGATAACCGGAAGCTTCTGGAAAGTTTGCAGAAGCTGCGGGACAAGGGGAATTCGGTCATCATCGTCGAACACGACGCAGAGACGATGAAGCAGGCGGATATGCTGGTCGAACTCGGGCCGGGTGCGGGGCGAAGCGGCGGCAAACTGATCGCGGAGGGAGGCTTCGAGGAGCTGGTAAAAAACCGGGAAAGCCTCACCGGGAGGTGGTTTGGGAAATCGCTCGACGAACTGTGGGAGATCCCTCCGCGAAAGAAGGCGGGGGAATTCGGCTGGCTCGAGTTTAAAGAGGCCAATGTTCGAAATCTCAAGGGAATGGACGTAAAAGTGCCGCTCGGGCTGCTCGTTTCGGTCACCGGGGTCTCGGGGGCCGGAAAGAGCACGCTCGTAAACGAAGTGGTCTACCGTAGACTGGGGGAGACCTTGTCCAGGCGCGACAACGGCGCCGGCAAGCTGCTCTTTCTCGCGCCCGGCGATTCTGCAAGGGCGCAACCCGGCACCGGCGGCACGCCGGCGCAACTCGGTACCGGCGGCACGCCGGGGCGCGTTCTCGAAGTCGATCACAACCCGATCGGGCGGACGCCCCGATCGATTCCCGCGACCTACATTGGCGTCTGGGACGAAATCCGGAAATTTTTCGCCATGCTTCCCGAAGCGCGCGCGAGGGGATTCGGGCCGGGGAGGTTTTCGTTCAACGTGAAGGGGGGGCGCTGCGAGGAATGCAAGGGGCAGGGGCGGAGCAAGGTGGAAATGAATTTTTTGCCCGACGTCTTCGTACCCTGTGAGACCTGCGGGGGCACTCGCTTCAATGCCGAAACCCTCGATATCCGGTTCAAGGGGCAGAGCATCGCCGATGTTCTGGCGATGCCCGTAGAGGATGCGGCCGAGCTTTTTTCCGCCATTCCGCGAATCTCGCGCCAGTTGAAGGTCCTGGGGGATCTGGGGCTGGGATATCTCGAACTGGGTCAGCCCAGCCCGACTCTTTCAGGGGGCGAGGCGCAGCGCATCAAGCTGGCGGGAGAACTTACCAACGGCAGGATCCCGACCCTCTATATTCTCGACGAACCCACAACGGGGCTGCACCGGGCCGATGTGAAACGGCTGGTCGACGTGCTGCGGGCGCTCACAGATTTCGGCCACACCGTGCTGGTGATCGAGCACAATTCAGACTTCGTCTGGGCGAGCGACTACGTGATCGATCTGGGTCCGGGAAGTGGGGAGGACGGCGGGCGGATAGTCGCGGAAGGAACTCCCGAGGAAATCGTCGCCGCGCGGGCTAAATCGCTTACGGGGCGAGCCCTGGTGGAATACGCGAAAGGGAAAAGGGGAGGGAGGAAGCGGGAAGACTTAAGGGGTGGCACTGTACAGCGGTAGTTTTAAATTTCTCCGGGGAGGCGAACCGGTAGTTTTGCGTTTTTGAAATCAGTCGTGTTTCGAGTGATGATCAGGTCGACGTTGACAAGGCGGGCGGACTCGTGCAGTACGCGATCGAAGACCACCTTCACAGGTGCTTTTCCTCCAGATGCCGACACCAGTCGTCTTTGTCGGCGCCGGTTCCCTTGAGAATGCCCAGAAGAGCCGCCACTTTCGGTGTGATATCTTCGAGTTCTTCAGGTTGGAAATCATCGAGTTTTTCGAAATAATCCGCGACAATCCTGGATAACGATTTCCCTGTTGTTCTGGAAAATCGCTTCGCCTTGCGAATAAGCTCTTCATCCATGCACAAGGTGAGCTTGGTCTGCATGAAGACTCCGATTTAATGATGTACGTTCACAGAAAATTATACGTCTTTGACGGATGAGATGTCAAACCGGAGAGAAATTCAAGGGCTTCGCGGACGAAGGCCTTCTAGATTTTTGTCAAATTTTCCAGCAGCAGGCGAGTGGAGCGGGAAATAGAGGAAAAGTTTTCGAGCGACTACGTGATCGATCTGGGTTCTGGAAGCGGGGAGGAAGGCGGGCGGATAGTTGCGGAAGGAATTCCCGAGGAAATTGTCGCCGCGCGGGCAAAATCGCTTATCGGGCGAGCCCTTACGGAATATGCGAAGGGGAAAAGGGGAGGGAAGAGCGGGGGCTGATCCCTATTCAGGCTGCATTTTCATTGAATTACCGCACCATCCGGTGATATTGGATTCTATATCCCTGGGAGGGCTTTGGCGAAACCGTGCACGAAATATGCGGAAAATGTGAAAATGGAGCAGGTAGTCGAATGCATTGCGAAAAATGATCTCCATGAGTCGATGGTTCGATGTTGGAGAATGCTTGAAACAAACTTTCCATTCTTCCAGGAACAGGAGCAGGCTGCACGCGACCACAGCAGGGATGATTCATATCGGAAACAGAAGGAATCCATCAAAAAAGCTGTACTGTCCGGTACGTCATTATTAATCCGGAACCTGTCTCACGAATACCCGCTGGCTTTCCTCGAGGTACTCGACGATTATCTGTTCAAGCGTTTCGATTATTCGGCCGGTTTATCTCCATCAACGCTCGTGCTTTTGGATGGTGAGACCTATACGGTCCATCGGCGTGTTCTGGAGAGTTCGATGGAGACCGCGCATGGATCGAAAACGGGACACCTGCAGAGCTGGCTTCGCCATCACTGGATAGTTCCCGCCTCTATCAACGGTATTGAAATCAAGTTCCGCTCCGCTCCGGATTGTATCCGGAAGGCAACGGAGGAGCGTCTAAAGGCAGGGGAAATGCAGATCTATGTGGGATCCTTCCCCGACGAGATTACACCCCGTTGGTTAAACGACAATCCGACGAAGCTGTACGCCGGCGGACTCACCGATCCAGGGAAGCGCTGGGAGGGAATCCTCGATGTACTTGAGGGAGCGCAGAAGGCTGGAACATCCATTTTGGTACTGCCCGAACTCACCGTCTGTCCGACCCTGCGCAGGAAAGTCAGAGACTGGCTGGATGATCAGCCCGACCATTGTTTTATCCTCGTCCTCCCCGGCAGTTTTCACGAGGAGAGGAACGGTGAAAGGTTCAACATTGCCGAGCTCTTCAACCGCTTCGGAAATACCGTTCTTGATCATCGGAAACTCACCCGGTACGGGGATAGCGGGAGACAGGAAGACATAAAGACCGGGCGCCGAATAGAGTTGCTCGACACTCCTGTCGGTCTCATCGGCATTCCCATCTGCCTCGATTTTTGCGAGGAAGGGGCGCCATTGAGTTCACTCTGGGAAAAGATAGGTGCTGAGTGGCTCCTGGTGCCGGCTTTCGGTGAAACGAGCAGCATACATGCTCATCAGCGTCGGGCTGAGGAGCTTTTCCGCAAACACGGGACGGTGAGCGTAGTTGCCAATCAGCACCCGGAAGGCTCGGATGAGGATCATGGGTTCGTCTGCCACACCAAAAAGGCGCCACGACCCGCCACAAGCAAGCACAGGAATTTTTCGGTCAACATCAAAACGTCTGATTCCGATATATGAATTGAAATGAACGATTAAGTGAATTATAGTTTATAATAGTTCATAAAACTGAACCGAGAAAGGTTGCCCGATGGAAAATCTCGACCTCATCCATTGTGTTCCCGAAAGGCTGGCCGAAGAGGCAGACCTGGATCAGATTCTTCAAACCGTCGGGGCTATCCGGAAATGGGAGGAGAGGCATGGGGAGGTGCTGGACTACATTTATCGGCAGCAACTGATTCGCCTGCTTACCCGAAGGGCTCCGTTGGACGATCTTCGGGCGTTGAACGATCACCTGGAGCGCATGATACACCCTCGCCGTCTGGAAGCGATGCGGAATGTCGAAAAGCCTTATGGGGACCGGTGGGCAGCGTACAAGGACATCTTGGAGAGTAGACTGGCCTCTCTGAGAAGCGACGCCCCATTCGAGGTGTTGGAGATGGGCCACGTAAAAGAGATTCTAGAGCTTATCGGCAGCGGGCGCGCGTCTAAACAATCAGAGATTAAGCAGAGACTTGGTCTCAAATCTGCCAACCTGACGCGAATCCTAAATGTTATGGAAGCCAACGACCTGATCGAGCGCCGCTCGGAGGGGCGCGAGAAGTTGATCTTTCCGGGACCGGGATTTGAGCGGGTGATGCCCGTACGGAGATCCGGTGAGCCCCGATGGGGCAGGTGCCTGACTAAGGATTCTTCTCGGCTATGAAAAAGATCGCACACGTAACGACCTTTTACAGTTTCAAAGGCGGTGTCGGTCGGACGCTCCTGCTCGCCAATGTCGGCGTGTGCCTGGCCCTCAAAGGAAGGAAGGTCCTCCTTTGGGATTTGGATGTGGAAGCGCCGGGGATGCATTTCATTCCTGAGTTCACCCCTCAGCCGGCGGCTTCCAGAGGATTTCTGGAGTGGCTCCTGGAGTGGCAGGACAAACGCGGCATGCCCCTGCCTCCCGGCTCATCCGCTCTTAGTGAACTCTACCGGTGTGTGCAGGCGGTTTTCCGGATTCCCGGCCTGAGTATTCTTCCTGCATTTGGTGAGAAGGCCGACAGTGCCAGGCTGTATCAAGACATCCTGTGGCAACAGTTCCTCGTTGATGATCCGGCCAAAGGGCTCGAACTGTTTCGTTCCATCATCGAATTTCTTGGCGAAAAGGGCGGATACGATCACATTCTGATCGACGCCAGGACCGGCGTAACCGATTTGGGCGGGTTGATGACCGCGGTGCTGCCGCACGCAACGGTGCTCGTTGCAAACTACGGCGCTCAGAATCTTAAGGGGATAGCGCAGATAGAGGAGGCGCTTCGACCCTCCTTTGAAAACCGTAGCAGGGCAAGGGCCATGGCGGGCCGTGACCAGCGCCTCGAGAGCCTTCTTGTAATTTCGCCGGTGCCGGGGGATCAGGAACTTAGCCGGGAAGCTCGCAGGCGCGCCTACGACCAGATCTTTCCCATGAGGGCGGAAACGCGAATAGAGATCCCTTTCGACAGCCGCCTTCTATTTACTGAGCAGTTGCTGTCGCTGGAGGATCCTGAGTCGAAGGCCGCCAGAGGATATGCCGGGGTTGCCGAACGCATAGAGCAGTTTCGGGTCGAGCTGTTGGCGTCGCGGGAAGATGCCCGGGAGGCCGAGATGGCTTATGCAGGTATCGAAATGGATGGTCGCGGCGGGACAGTTCGACAGCTCAAGAAGGGCCAGGCCTTCGAGGATCGAGTCGCTCGTCTTCTAACTCTACTCGGGTATCGCGTCGAACGGGAGCAGTTGGTGGATGGGAACAGGGTGGA
This sequence comes from Syntrophobacteraceae bacterium, assembly GCA_049964955.1. Classification (GTDB taxonomy): domain Bacteria; phylum Desulfobacterota; class Syntrophobacteria; order Syntrophobacterales; family Syntrophobacteraceae; genus SbD1. The sequence goes on along the minus strand of JBMFWU010000001.1, from coordinate 25,779 downwards.
CCTCATTGCGTCCGGGCAGGAGGGGTTGGCTCGCGCGTGCTATCTGGTCGAGTGCAAAGACCACGCAAAACCGGTTGGAAAGTCGATTCTGGAGTCATTCAGAACCTGGCTCGATGGAGATAATGCAAAGCAGAGGCGAGCCAAAGGGCTGGTGGTGGCGCGCGGTTTTTCGCCTGCAGCGATCGCCTACGCGAAAAGCCGGGAAGGTCTTTCACTGTTTACCATCGAAGAGCTGGAAAATGAGTTGTTCAATTTTGGGCCTTATCTGGCGCGTATAAGGCGTGCTTTCGAAGAGAGCGGCCTTGGCCGTACTTACGTGGAACAGCGCGTCATGCTGGAGGAATCCAGGGAGGTCGCCAAGGGGGCGGAACTGCTCTCCTATGCCATGTCATGGGCCACAAGGGCGGAAGGTAGGCGCCTCTGGTTGCTCCTGGGCGATTACGGAACTGGAAAGACCACATTTTTCAAACGATTTGCCTATGAACTGGCGAGAGCGCAGGAAGATCCCGAACGGCGTGACAAGGGCTATCCTGTCCCAATTGCAATCGATCTCAAAGAATTTCCGAACGCCATCACGCTGGAGGGCCTGCTCCAGGAGCACATGCGCAAGCACATGGACTGGCACGGCAATCCTGAGATCCTGCTCTATCTGCTCGAGCAGGGGAAAGTGGTTTTTCTGTTCGATGCGTTTGACGAAATGGGCGCGGCGGCCATCGGGAGAAGCGTCGAGGACCAGTTCCGGCAATTGGCCGCTCCCGCCGGCAGGGAAAGCTTATTCGGCGGCAATCGGGTTCTCATTACATGCCGCACCCACTTCTTCCGCGATCAGCAAGTCGTAAAGGACGTGCTGCAAGGGGCGGCGGACGATCTGGTGAGCCGCGAGTCGGCCCTCGGAAAATTGGCCAGGACGTTTGACGCGCAGATGGACGAACTGAGGCTCTTCGACGATGCGCAGATCGATGATTTCCTGCGTAAACATCTTTCGGAGAATGATGCCGTCAGGGCGCGTTCTTTCATCGACAGAACATACGATTTGCCGCGGCTTGCGCCTCGCCCCGTGCTGCTGGAGATGATGGTCGGCTCACTCCCGGAATTAATGCGGGCAGGAGGAGACGTTACACCCGGCGGACTTTATCATCGGTACACCAGCCACTGGCTTGATGAAAGAGCCGGCGGATCGCTTCACACGACACCGCAGCAGCGAAAACTGTTGCTCGAATTTCTCGCCCGGGAATTGTGGGGAAGACCGCAAAACCACATTCACCACAGGGAGTTGATCGGAGTCATCGAAAATGTTCCCTCGGAACAATTGGCCGGACTCGACCTGGATCGCGTAGACCTGGAACTGCGCACGGCCGCCTTTCTTATCCGCACCAATGACGGCTTCTACAGCTTTTCGCACAGGAGCTTCCTGGAATTTTTCATGGCAAGGTGCATTTTGCGGGCGCTGAGGGATAATGATGACGCCCTGGCGGACGTTCTCGCGACCGCGCCGATAACCCCCGAATGCATCTCTTTTCTATTCGATCTCTTAGATGGGGAGGGCGACTGGAACCGTTGCAAAACCGTTCTCCCCGCAATCCTTTCTGCGCCGTACAGGATGGGAACCAGTGAAAATGCGCTACGACTTGCGTATCGGCTTGCCGGAAATAAGGTGAGGAAGGTCGAGAGAAAAAACGAATCGGGGTTCGGAGGTTTTATCAGCGATGAGATGGCTTTGTTGATGCCCGAACGGGCGCGGCTCCAGGGGGCAATGCTTGCGGGTGAGTACTTGAGCGGCGCCTGGCTGATGCGCGCCGACCTGGAAGGCGCCGATCTGGAGAAATGCGATCTGTCCTATGCCGTTGCTGATGGGGCGATCTTCAAAAGGGCGAAAATGGATGGCGCGGTCCTGGACCATGCGAGGTGCCACGGCGCCGATTTCAGCGGAACTTCGCTCAGGTGGGCCTCGGGAAGGTTTGCGGATTTCGACAGAGCTTCCTTTGATGGCGCCGATCTGACCGCTGCTGTATTTGTGGATACGCAATGCCCGAGGACATCTTTCAAGGGTGCCCGCTGCCACGCGGCCAGGTTCGCTCGTTCCGAGCTTTGGGAAGCCGAGTGGGAGGGAGCGGATATCACGCGGTTCACTGCGCCGGATGCCATCCCGAAAGCGCCGGGGCGGCCGCTTCCGGCCAACCCGGAACCTTTTCTTTGTTTTGGGCATACCCTTCGGGTGAACTCCGCTGTTTTCTCGCCGGATGACAAACGGGTGCTGACTGCGAGCGTGGATGGCGCCGCCAGGATATTGGATGCGGAAACCGGGGAGGAGATCCTCATCCTGAGAGGCCATGAGGGGTGGGTCAATTCAGGTTTTTTTTCACCGGACGGACAGCGGGCGCTAACCGCTGGTGAGGACGGGACTGCCCGTATTTGGGATGCCATGACCGGCCTGGAGGTCCTCCAATTGAGGGGACACGGGGCTTCTGTAATTTCCGCCGCTTTCTCACTGGACGGGAAACGCATCGTGACTGCCGGAGCCGACGGGGCCTCGATAATCTGGGATGCGAAAACGGGCCGTGAATTCCTCTCTCTGAAGGGACATGTGGGACATGTCCATTCAGCCGTATTCTCTCCCGATGGGAGTCGGGTGTTGACGACCGGAGAGGACAACACGGTTCGGATCTGGGATTCAATGACCGGCCGGGAGGACACCAGCGTGAGACTCATTCTGGGAATGGTCTATTCAGCGGTATTCTTGTCCGATGGCGAGAGGGTATTGGTTGGGGGCAGTGACGGCGCTCAAATTCTTGATGTGAAAACCGGCCATATTATTCTTGTCTTAAAAGACGATCGAGAATCGATTAAGACCGCCGTTTTCTCGCCAGATGAAAGTATGGTCCTCACAGCAGGAATGGGAAGGACCGCGAGTATCTGGGATGCGAAGACCGGTTTTAAACTGCTTAACTTGGAGAGCTTGGGAGCCACTGTTAGTTCTGCTGTATTCTCCTCTGACGGGAAACGTATCCTGGCGGCCAGATGGGAAGTTGTGCACGTATGCGATTCAGCAACCGGGAAGAATACAATCATTTCTGACGGCCACTCAAGTCATCGTCCTTTTCCAAATAAGGCTTTACACACCGGCCCGGTCGTTTCGGCTGCCTTTTCGCCGGACGGGACGAAAGTAATGACAGCGGGGAGCGGAATTGTGCGGATTTGGGGCGCGACATCCGGACGCGAGCTTATCGCCTTTGAGAACTATGACGAATGGGTAGGATGCGCAGCCTTCTCGCCGGATGGAAAGCTTGTGGCTATGGCCGGGTCAAATGGCATTTCCTGCATCCGGGACGCTGAAACCGGGGTGGAGATTTTCGCCTTGAGGGGGCACGAGGACATTGTCGCTTCTATCGCTTTTTCATCGGATGGAAGGTGCGTGTTAACGGCAGGACGCCACGAGACCGCTCACATATGGGATGCAAAGACAGGGAGGGAAATCCTCATTATCAGAGTGCACGGAGCAGAGATCAACTCCGCCGATATCGCTCATGATGCCAGCCGGGTCCTTACTGGTTTGCAAGACGGGACAATCCGCATATTTGACGCTAAAAACGGCCGGGAGATTCTGGTTTTGAGAGGGCATGGGGGAACGGTCTTATCGGCGCTCTTCTCTCCTGACGGGAAACGGGTTCTTACCGGGTCTACGGACGGGACAGCCAGGATGTGGGACGGGAAAACCGGGCGTGAGGTTCTCGTATTGAGAACTCGTCAGTACACGGCTATGTCAGCGGACTTTTCACCGGACGGAAAGCGTATCGTCACGGCTGGAGATGACGGGACTGTCTCAATTTGGGGGGCTAAAACCGGAGAACTGCTCCTCCGCCTGAAAGCGCATGACGGCGGCCTGACTTACGCCATATTCTCTCATGATGGAAGGATGATCATCACTGCCGGGGAGGACCGGACTGCCCGCATATGGGACGCCCAAAGCGGTGAACCGATACGCACTCTGCTGCACTTGCCGGACGGCTGGCTCACTCTGGACGCGCAGGGTAGGTATCTTGGCGAGGGCAGTGGTCCTGCGTATTTGAGCTATTTCGATCCCGAGGAGCTGAGCCTGCTAAGGACGCTGTGGCATGCGGAGGACCTTCCGCAAATGCGAGCCGGATAAGACATTTCGTCACTCGGTCGATCGTGTCGTCTCCCCTGACGGGAGTTTTTCTGCGCCTGCGGCTTTTTTGGCAACCTCTATCAGGGACAGGAGAGCATTGTTCACCGCTTCTTCATTCGGGAACACCCGGGCAACTTCGGGTTTGAGCACAACAATATTCGACGATTCGTGAAAGCGCTCCGCATATTTTCCACGCACAAGAGGGCCCGCGAAATCCGAGCGGCTGTATTCGACGCGCAGTTCGTCCTTGTCGGTTTGTTTAGCCTTCTTCATTATATTCTTCTCTCCGATTTGGTCGCTTGCCGTGCACTGATGATACGGGTTGTCATGGTTGGAGAGGAACGGCCCGTTTGTTCCAACGAGGGCCTTGCGGACGAAGGCCTTCTAGATTTTCGTCAAATTTTCCAGCAGCAGGCGCGTGGAGCGGGAGATGGAGGAAAAGTTCTCGGCGTTTTCCAGGATGGCGTCGGCTTTTTGAATATACTCTCCATCGACGAGTTCGTCGGCGCAATTTTCAATGAGGAGGCGAACGCTATCGGGCGAGGATTCGAGGTGGAACTGGAGGGCGAGCACGCGGCCTCCGTTTGCGGAGAAGGCCTGGGCGGGGCAGGCTTCGCTTTCGGCAAGCATCTCGGCGCCCGGGGGAAGCGAGAAGGTATCGCCGTGCCAGTGAAGGGCCTGGAACCGGGTCGGGAAACCTTTAAAAGGTGCCGAGGCGACCCCTTCGGGCCTGAGCGTCACGGGAAACCACCCGATTTCCTTGTGGGAGTTGCGCACGACGCGGCCTCCGAGCACATCGGAGAGCAATTGCGCTCCCAAACAAATCCCCAGCACGATCTTATTTTTCTCTATGGCTTTTTGGAGGAACTTTTTTTCGGCGGCCAGCCAGGGGTATTCTTTCTCTTCGTATATATTCATTGGGCCGCCCATTACGACCAGCCAGTCGAATTCGTCCACGGCGGGGAGATCGTCCCCCCGGTAAAGATGGGTGGCCGACAGGTCCCATCCCCGGTTTTGGGCCCATTCCCCGATGTTGGCGGGCCCTTCAAACGGCACGTGCTGGATATAATGGAGTTTCATTGCTGTCTCGGGGAAATGGAGAAAAAGACTTGGCCGTGCACCCTCCGTCGAGCCGGCCGAAACCGAGCGCACATCCTTTCGGCAACCAGGTTAGATGAGACCGCGACACAGCCGGAGGCACTTACCGCTGCTTCCTTCCGGACCTGACGGGGTTCGTGTTCGTCTGTTGCGTGGTGTCCAACCGGCGCCGGAATTCGATACGAACGGCTCAGCTCAAACCCTTCAAAAGGGGATTCAGCCCCGCTAAAGCGGATCTCGGGCGACAGGGCACCGCTAGCTCCCCGCCTAGCACGACCAAGCCTGAATGTTCCGGCAATCAACAAATTCATGCTAACATATCTGCGGCACAATTGCAAACGGGCGATGAGCAGTGAACAGTGAGCAGTGATGAGTGAACAGAGCAAAAGTTTTTAACAGTTCACTGTTCACTCATCACTGTTCATTGTCCGAGCAGGAAGCAGGAGGTTTCATCGATAGAGAGCAGTTCGCGGAGGGTCTCTATGGTTCCTCCGCGGGAAAGGTGCCACCATCCGCCGATAAAGAGGGGGCGTTCGGGAGTGAAGCGTTCGAGGGCGGTGGTGATTATTTGCGCCATGTGTTGTTCCCGCTCCCGCCACTGGGGGGCACGGTGGTGGAGGGTCTCGGGGAAGGTCTCTCCTTCGTAGACCCTTCGTGCCGCGCGGGCGTAAAGAGTGGCAACCGACGGCGCAGTGTTTTCCATCCCCAGGAGAATTTCGATATTCCGGGCCGAGAGCATTTCGGGCCAGGTCTTTATCCAGTGGCGGCTAAACTTTGAATAATCAACGGGAATCAGGGGCGCTCCGGTTTTTTTCGCGTATTCGGAGGATGCGCAATACTCGAAGGGAAGATTTATCTGACGAAAAATGGCGGCAATCTCAGAATGTTCGAGCGCGGTACCCAGGCTAATGTCAAGTTTTTGCGAAACGGCATGGACGCGCTGGGTAAAGAGGTCGGTGAGCCGGTCCGCGTGTTTATGTCTGAATTTGAGGGCAAACTCGCTGATTTCTACAAGGAGGAGGTCCGGTTTGTAGCGTTCGAGAAAGGAAAGAGTTTTCAAAAAGCCGTCCGGGTCGGAATGAACCGTCCCGAGCGCAGTTGGCGGCGGGCGGCGGGTCGCCGCTGCCGGGGGACTTTGGCAATGCCGGGGGGCGCAACAGTTCTTCACGTCTTTTGCTCTTGCCCCGAACCCCCTTGCCTGTTCTTTGTCTTCGCGCCTTCGCGTCTTCGCGTGAGAAAAAATCCCGATACAGTCCGTCAGGTCCCTCCTGAACTCCCGGGGAACAGGCCTCGCAGTTCGTCGAAATGGCCGATGTGGAGTTCGGCTTCCAACGAAGGGTTTTTGTAGCCGACGAAATGGACCCCGGTGGCTTTCGCCAGGGCTTCGTCCACTTTCGAGTCGCCTATGTAGAGGACATCTTCGGGCCGGGCCTCGAAGACCGCAAAAATTTTTTCCATTGTTTCCGGGTGGGGCTTCGGGTGGGCGACGTCCAGGGCGCTCACCACGAGGTGGAAATATTCTGCGAGTTCATAGTGCTGCAGAAGTTCCAGGGTCGAAACCGTGCGGTTTGTGGCAAGAGCGGTGCGAAAGTGGGTGGATGCAAGCTTTAGAAAAGGAACCAGTCCCGGTTCACAGGTAAGATGTCCGTTGAAGGCGGAAAAATCGATCGTCTTGAGGTATCCGAGGGCGCGATCGAAGTCTGCGCCTTCCCCTCCGGTAAGGTAGAGCAAAGATTCCCGGACCGGGTACATGTGGATGTATTCCTGCTGGTCGACGCGCACGGGCGGCCTGCCGATCTGAGCCATGATATGGCTGTAGAAGCGGGTGTTGGCCTCGCGGGAGTCGAAAAGCACCCCGTCGCAGTCAAGCGCAATCACCTTGAGATGGGGAACCGCAGCCACAAACGCCTGCAATTTCCCGTTGCCGGTATCTTTTCCCATATCGCAATCCGCCGGGGGTCTCCTCAGTGGGGTTGAACAAGCTTCCGGACAGGTACCGGCGTGCTTGCCTCCGCGTCTATGACCTGGTCGTTCGCGATGGAGGGCGGGGCTTCCAGGAGCTTCGCTCCGTTCATGTTCTGCTCTATTCTCATGGTGAGCATTCCGCCCATGAGACTGATCTCGTAATTTTTATCCGAACCGCCGAAAGCTTCTTTAAATCTTCGGAGCCGCCTTTTGGCCTGTCTGTAGATGTAGACGGTCCCGGTGACCAGGAGGGCGAACAGGAACAGAAACACCCATCCGGGGGTGGAGATAACCTTTCCGATAAACATGATTATCCCCATGAGGGTGAGAACGAATATGACCTGCAGCCCGATGATCAAATAGAGATAGTAGACGCCGCGATCCAAAGTGGCCTCGTCGGACCACCACTTTCTATCGGCCTCTGATCGATTCTCTTTTTCCTTATTTTTGAACCACATTTTTCCACTGTTCCTCTGCTTGCAAAATTTGCGTTCGGGTTTCACCGGCCTCCGTGCCGGCAGTAAGCAGATGCTGAGCGGAACCCTGCTCGATCATCAGCCTTTCTATCCGGTACTTTTCAATGCGCACCTGATTTTCGAGCATCTGCTTGGATAATCTGTATCTAAGATAGATGACCCAAACGAGCAACCCTCCCGCGAAAAGCGCTACTCCGATAAAAAACAAAGGGTACTCTTTGATGGTGCTAAAGAGCGAAGAGGCCATATCGCCCAGAATGGACGGAATCAACCACAGGACGAGCATGGCCAAAACGATGACGAACCCGACCCCCAGAACGGAAAAATTTTTCGAAAGGCTGAGAAAGGAGCCAAAACGCGACTTATCCATCTCAGCTTCCCGATCTGCTTCATCCTTGGGGTTTCCTTTCAAAAGGAGAAGCCAGACATGCGCCATGAAGTAGAGCAGCAGCATGAGGCCAAGGGGCAACCCGACCGCCAGCAGGATCCAGCCCCGGAAATTGAACGGCACATACCGGGATTTCAACTGGGTGGTATAATTCTTTATGCGGCCGAAGTTGTTTTCAAACAACATCTTTTCATAAGAGGTGATAGTAGGGCCAGGGCTTTCATAGAGCAGTCTCCCATTGGAGTCCGTGATACAAACCCTGGTTTTTAGACCCGACTGATTGTAGACGGCAAGAAGGATCCCTATCTCCAGCACCAGGAGCAAAGCCGCCCCTACCGCCAATATCCGTCTTGTGTATCTGCCGTCTTCAAAAAACTCGGAAAATGACGAATTCCTTGCCATAGGCCGTTTCTGAAAACCATTCCCTTGTAAATTTTGCGATCGCTACGCGGAGCCTGAACTCGGCGAAGGCTAACATTGCCCGCTAGTGAGAGTCAAATAAAAACGGTGAACAGTGAACAGTGATGAGTGAACAGAGCAAAGTTTTAAAACTGTTCACCGTTCACTGTTCACTTCCGAAGATGCGGGCGGCGTTTTCCCCGCAGATGGAATCGATTTCCGCTTTGGTGAGGCCTGCCCGGTTCATCTCGTCAAAATAGCGTTTCGGGGAAATCAGGGGATAATCGCTTCCCAAAAGAATCCTGTCGGCCCCGACCGCCTCAACGGCGGCCCTGTATATGCCGGCCTTATAGACATAGGGGGAAGCCGCCGTATCGTAGAAGATATTGGCGAATTCGGAAGGGGCCTGCTTTTTGAGGAGCTCGAAAAAGAGCAGGCCTCCTCCCCAGTGGGCGAAGATGAGTGTGGCTCCGGCCGCAGCCCTGGCCAGATCGTAGTAGAAATCGAGTCCGTAGGGGGCCTTGCCCGGGTACTGGTGCCCGATGGGTTCATTGGCATGCATCAGGAGCGCTATCCCTTTTTGCCTGCACAATGTTCCAATTTGCTTGAAATTGTCCAGGACACGGTCCATATTGCCGCCCGCGGAGTAGACGGCGAGTTCTCCCAAACCGCGAACACCTGCGGAAATCATCTGTGCAGCCTCCGCAACGCAGGAGGGCGACAAAAGGTCCAGGCACGCCATGGGAAGGAGTCGATCGGGAAAGCGCGCCGCCGCCTCGATCACGTACTCGTTGTGCCGCGCGCGGGTCTGTGCGTTTCTCCATGGAAACCCGAAGACGACGGAGCGGTCGATTCCGTTTTCCTCCATGGAGCGGATAAGGAGCTCGGCGGAGGCCATCCGGGAGGCCGCCGGGCCGTAGAGAAGCTCGAATTCGGGCTCGTCTGCGAAGAAAAGTTCCTTTCCCGCGATTATTTCCGGGGGAAAAATGTGCGTGTGAACATCTGTTATTATCAAGATATTTCAGTCTCCACGAAAATGATTTGGCGAGGCGCGAAACTTTTCCATTTTCGCCGCGCGCGTTTTGCGGTTTGTACCTGATTTCTGTTCCGAGCGCAAGTTGCGAGGGGAAGGAAGGAAAAATGATCGAGAAAATTGAGGCCGTGGCAGGGAAGGTGATCTTCGAGGCGGGCGATCTGATCCGGGAGCACATCGGAAGGGTGGCCGGATCCATGGTGAGCGCGAAGGGCCCCGCGGATTACGTCACCGAAATAGATAAACGTTGCGAGCAGTTGATCACGGACGCGGTCCGGAAAAATTTTCCCGACCACCACATCATGGCCGAAGAATCGGATAACGAGGGGTTGCAGCCCGGCTACACCTGGGTGATCGACCCGCTGGACGGCACGACCAACTTCATCCACGGCTTTCCATTCGTCGCCGTTTCCATTGGTGTGTGCCTGGATAAAAAACCGGTGGCAGGATTCGTGCTCGACCCGGTGAGAAACGAGCTCTTCTCGGCGAAAAAGGGAATGGGGGCATGGCTGAATGGCGTAAGGCTCCCGCGGCGCAGCAGGGTGGAGATCGACCGGGCGCTCATTGCGACCGGTTTCCCCTTCCGGGTCAAGGAGTATATGGATTGCTACCTGGCCTCGTTTAAAGCGATTGCTCTGAGAGTCAGCGGAGTAAGGCGGGCCGGATCTGCCGCGCTCGACCTGGCCTACGTGGCGGCGGGGCGAGCCGACGGCTTCTGGGAAATCGGCCTTAAAACCTGGGACATAGCAGCAGGCGCGCTTCTTTTAACGGAGGCGGGCGTATCGGTGAGCGATTTTAACGGCGAGGACAACTATCTCGAAAGTGGAAATATCACGGCAGGCGTAGAGCCGGTCTATGCATTTCTGCTCGAACAGGTACAAAAATATATAAAAATCAAAGGCCGGTGAATGGGTGAATGGGAAAGGGCCAAATGCAGGGGCCGGGGAATAGGTGAATAGGCCAAATAGAGGGGCCGGGGAATCGGTGAGTGGGTGGATCGGAAGGACTCAATCCATTCACCGATTCACCCATTCACCGACTCACCAATTTTTTATTGGACAACATTCATTGCCATGAGTTTCTTGCTGTTTTCGAAGATGACTTCCATCTTGCGCGATGCGATGAGTTTGGCGACAACACCGATCCCGAAGGAGGGGTGCAGGAGCAGAGCCCCTTCCTTGTAGCCTTCGGCTATATTGTATTCCGGGATGCCTTCCTTGCTTGCTTCCAGTAAAAGCTGCCGCCAGTCCTCATCGGTCTTGGGCCTGTTGACCCCTTTGTAGAGAACCGATGGAACCATTTCCTCGTCATCGTCGGTTTCTTCGAGAAGCAGGTCCTCTTCACCGGCGAAGTCGAGTTCGTCGGTTTGCTCGAATTCGAGTCCGGAATCGTCTTCGAAGTCATCCATCATCTGATCGCTTTCCATATCCTTTTTCGGCATGACGCACATCCTTAGTATTCAGAATTTTGAGATGCAGTCCCTTTATTGGAACTTGGGCAAAAGGTCAAGGATTTTCGCTCTGCGGTCCGGGAGAGAAGAAACGCCCGTTGTGTTTGTCTATTCCAGCCCATGATTATAAATACGCTGGAATGAGCCGGAAAGTGTTGGGGGGAGTTTTTTTGCGGCTGTTCTCGAAACTTGACGTCTGTAGTGTAGCGTTATAATGTAGTATTGAACACTACAAGGGGTGATCCATGCAAACTATACGTGCGGTTGACGCCAATCGACAATTTTCCAGGGTCCTCAAAGAGGTGTCCGGGGGCGAGGAGTTTCTGGTCGTCTCACGGGGAAAACCGGTGGCGGCAATTTTGCCGGTCAGAAAGAGCGACAGGGCGCAGAGTGCGTCGCAGGCTCTGCTGTTTGAGCGGCTGCGCACTCAGAGAGCGACGGGCGTACGGGGCTGGACTCGCGACGAACTCTATGAGCGCAGGTAATGAGGGTCTCCATTGATACCAATGTGCTCGCGTATGCTGAAGGGGTAGGGGATGTCGGTCGTCGGGACACCGCTATCGAGCTTCTTGAACGCTTGCCTCCCGAATATGTCCTGCTCCCGGTTCAGACGCTTGGCGAACTCTTTCGCGTATTGACCGGCAAAGGAAAGTGTACGGCGGAGGTAGCGCGAAGGCGCATCCAGCAGTGGGCGGACAGCTTCGAGGTTGCCGACTCTACCTGGTCTGCCTTTCAGTGCGCGTTCGATCTGGCGGCCGATCATGGCATTCCGGTCTGGGACGGGCTGATTCTAGCCGTCACTGCCGAGCATCGCTGCCGGATTCTGCTGAGCGAAGATATGCAGCATGGTTTTACCTGGCGAGGCGTTACCGTGACAGACCCCTTTCGGACGCCGCCGGATGCGCTGCTTACCGCGCTATTGCGGTGATCGTGGGGACTTAATCCTCCTTGAGATCCTCTTCGGTGGCGAGTTCGTGTTTTAGCAGCCGGTATCGGAAGGAGCGAAAAGAGATGCCGAGCAGTTTGGCCGCCTTGAGCTTTACGCCGCCGGCCTGGCTGAGGGCCTGCTGGAGAAGACGTCGTTCGATTTCCGCAAGGTGTTTGTCCAGATCGAAGTTTTCGAGCGGAATCGCGGAGGGGGACGGCGGGGTCGAGCGCTGTTGTGCCTTTCGTCTGTGCATGGAGAGGGTGAGCGAGTCGGGCAGGATGATCCTGGAGGATTCCATCGCTACGCCGCGCTCGATGATGTGTTCGAGTTCGCGCACATTTCCCGGGAATTCATAGTTGCAGAGTATGTCCATGGCATAGGAGGAGACTTTGTGAATGTCTTTTCCAAAGTCTTTTGTAAACTTGGACAGAAAATGGCGGGCGAGAACGGGGATATCCTCCGGGCGGTCTCGAAGAGGCGGCACGCGGATATGGAGTACATTCAGCCGGTAATAGAGATCTTCGCGAAAATTCTTCTCCAGGACCATCTGTTCGAGGTCCCGGTTGGTGGCCGAAATGATGCGGACATCGACCGGGACCTCCTCGGTCCCGCCGATCATTTTGACCGTTTTCTCCTGGACGAGTCTGAGGAGCTTGACCTGAAGAATGGGGGAGAGTTCCCCTATTTCGTCCAAAAAAAGCGTTCCTCCGCGGGCTGCCTCGACCAGCCCCTTCTTGTCGGAGGCGGCCCCTGTGAAGGCGCCCTTGCGGTAGCCGAAAAGTTCGCTTTCGATCAGGTTTTCCGGAACGCCCCCGCAGTTTACGATCACAAGAGGCCCGTCGCGCCGCGGACTTTGGCGATGGATCGCCCGGGCTACCAGTTCCTTCCCCGTCCCGCTTTCTCCCGTGATCGCCACGTTGCTTTCGGTTTTGGCTACACGCTGGATGGTCTCATAGACCTTGAGCATGGGGGGGCTTTCGCCGATCAGACAGCCGAAATAGAGCGAGCCCTCCCGGGAGTCGCTGACTGGTTGCACCTCGCCCCTGCTTTGCAGTGCCGTGGCAATTACCGATAAGAGTTCGTCATTATTGAACGGTTTGGGAAAGTAGTCATAGGCGCCCTCGTTCATCGCCTCCACGGCCAGTTCGGTGCTGGCGTAGGCCGATATCATGATGACGACGGTCCGGGGGGAGAGAATTTTACATTTTTTGAGCACTTCCAACCCGCTTACGGGCTGCATCCGTATATCGGTGACCACCAGGTCGGGGGGGGTGCCGCGGATCTCCTCGATGGCCTGCGAGCCGTTTTGAGCGCACCGGACATCGTAGCCGTGCTTGAGAAGAAGAATTTCGAGAAGCTCGCGCATGCTCGCTTCATCGTCTACGACCAGAATCTTGAAAGGCTCACCTTGTTGCAGCATACCTCACCCTGGAAACGATTCAGCCGGCGGCCGTAAAGACCACTTTCCCCTCTACGAGGGTCATAATTGCCCGGCCCTGCGCTTCCATGCCGTCGAAGGGGCAGTTTCTGCTCCTGGACGCAAAGGTGCGCGCATCGATGGTAAATTGCGCCTGCGGGTCGATCAGGGTCAGATCGGCGGGCGCTCCCGGGGCGAGCGTGCCCAGGGGAATCGAAAGTATCCGGGCCGGGTTTTGGGACACCTTGGCAATGGCCTGCGGGGCGGAGAGCACTCCTTCGCGCACCAGACGCAAAATCAGCGGTAAAGATGTCTCCAGGCCGATCATGCCGTTTGCCGCGTACTCGAATTCGAGCTCTTTTTCCACGGCGCTGTGCGGCGCATGGTCGGAGGCGATGACATCGAGCGTCCCGTCGGAAAGTCCCGCCTTCACGGCCTCGATGTCTGCACGCGTGCGAAGGGGCGGGTTGACCTTGTAGACCGGGTTGAAACTCGAAACCAGTTCTTCGTCCAGGGTGAAATAGTGGGGCGCGGTTTCGGCCGTAACGGCGACGCCGCGCTTTTTGGCCTCGCGGATCAGGGCGACCGAGCCCGCTGTGCTGATGTGTGCGAGATGGACCCTGGTGCCCAGAAATTCGGCAAGAAGAATATCGCGCGCCACCATCACCTCCTCGGCGCTCCTCGGAATGCCTCGAAAGCCCAGCCTCGTCGATACCCGCCCTTCATTCATGGCGCCGCCCGAAGAAAGGGATAGCTCCTCGCTGTGGCTGATGACGAGCAGGTCGAAGGTCTTTGCGTACTCGAGCGCTCTCCGCATGAGAAGGCTCGACTCGACGGGTCTGCCATCGTCGGAGACCGCAACGGCGCCCGCTTTGCGCAGGTCTGCGAACTCGCAAAGAGTTTGCCCGGAAAGCCCCGGGCTGATTGCGCCAACCGGAAATACCCGGCAGACGCCCTCCTCGGCGGCCTTTTTGAGGATAAACTGTGTAATGGCTGCGCAATCGTTTACCGGGCGCGTGTTGGGCATGCAGGCAACCGAGGTGAACCCTCCCGCCACCGCCGCCCGCGTGCCTGTAGCTATCGTCTCCTTGTATTCTTCTCCAGGCTCCCGCAGATGTACGTGCATGTCGATAAGACCCGGGACGATCCACTTGCCGCCCGCATCGATTGTTTCCAATCCCGCGCGCCTCTCGGCCCCGATTTCCAGGTTTTCCCCGACTTCGACCACTTTTCCGTTCTCGATAAGAACCGAGGCGATGGAGTCAAATCCCCGTGCCGGATCGATCACCCTGCCGTTTCGTAAAATCAGGTTGGTCGAATATTGTTGAGCTTTCATCGTCACTCCGCTTTTATCGTTGCCCGAGCATGTAGAGAATGGCCATCCTGACGGCGACCCCGTTTGTCACCTGGTCGAGGATGACCGAACGGGGGCCGTCTGCGACTTCGGGGCTTATTTCCACCCCCCGGTTGATGGGGCCCGGGTGCATGATCAAAACGTCTTCTTTGGCCCTTTCCAACCTTTCGGCGCTCATCCCGTAGCAGGCCGAATATTCGCGCAGGGAGGGCAAAAGCATTTGCTGCTGCCTCTCTTTTTGAAGGCGCAAAACCATGATCACGTCGGCCTGCGGGATACATTGGTCCAGGTGGTGGGACACCCGGGCGCCCATGGCATCGATCTCGGGCGGAATCAGCGTTGCCGGGCCGCAGACCACCACGCTCGCCCCCATTTTGGTCAGCCCCCAGATGTTTGAACGCGCCACCCGGCTGTGGAAGATGTCTCCCACGATGAGTACGTTCAGGCCGCGAAGACTCTTCTTGTTATCCAGAATGGTCAGCATGTCGAGAAGCGCCTGGGACGGGTGCTCGTGCATCCCGTCACCGGCATTTACGACCGAGGCATTCGTGCGGCCGGCAAGCATCCACGGCACCCCCGAGGCAGAATGGCGAATGACGAACACATCCGGCTTCATCGCCTCCAGGTTCTTCAGCGTGTCCAGAGTGGTCTCGCCCTTTACGATGGAACTGGTCGAGGCGGTTATCGAGTAGGTGTCCGCACTCAAGCGTTTTGCCGCGACGTCGAATGAGGTGCGCGTCCTGGTGCTTGGCTCGTAGAAGAGGTGAACAATGGTTTTACCGCGAAGCGTGGGCACCTTTTTGATCGCTCTTTCGTTGATCTCCTTGAAAGAACGGGACAGCTCCAGGATGTACTCGATTTCCGAGACCTCGAGCTCGCGGATTCCCAGAAGGTCTTTCCGGTTAGAATGCATAAAAGTTCCTCATGACCAGATTTGTTTCGGAGCGTGCACATTGCGTGCGTGCCGGCCCCGTGGATCGGATCACACGCTAACGCTACAGTCTACCACGAGCCCGCCCGGATGGGGTAATTCAAAATCGGCGGACGCCGGACATGTGAGAAAATTCTCTTTTTGCACTCTCGACTCTTTTTCCTGGAGCATTTTGCCCGCTTTTGTAGTAAAATGGATCTCACTGAAGATTTGCTAAATCGGACGCAGTCCCGCTCCGCCGATGCCCCTTCGGGTCGATAGGAGAGGTGACGGCGTATTTTTTTATGGCGAAAGGAGTTGGAATGGCAAGAGTTCCCATTACCCGGGCCGGGTATGAGAAGCTTAAAAACGAACTGCAACGCCTGCAAAAAGAAGAGCGCCCCGCGGTCATAAAGGCCATAGAGGAAGCGCGCGGCCACGGAGATCTTTCGGAAAACGCCGAGTATGAGGCCGCCAAGGATAAGCAGGGGATCATTGAGGGGAAGATCCAGGAGACAACCGACAGACTCCAGAATTCGGAAATCGTCGATTTGCCCCAGGACGTGGACGGCAAGGTCGTCTTTGGCTGCAAGGTGGTCCTCGAAGACCTGGAGACCGGGGTGGTCAGTTCCTACCGGCTGGTGGGACCCTATGAGGCCGACGTCCAGGAGGGAACCATCTCGGTCACCTCCCCGATCGGCAAGGCCCTGATCGGCCGGGAAGAAGGCGACGAAGTAAGGGTCCAGGCGCCGAAGGGTATCCGTAACATGGAGATTCTCGAAATTCTTGCGTAAAGGGCGGAAGCTGAAAAGCGGAAGCGGGAAGCGCAGGGGCGGAAGCGGGGAGCGAGAAGCGGGAAGCAGGAAGCAGGAATAAATACACTCTTTCCATCTTCTCGCTCCCCGCTTCCGCCTTTACTCTTTTCTTTCCGAGCCTCTTGCAAAGTACCCGTGAGCAGGCACGAGCGGTTCTTTTTCTTCCCCCTTTTTAAAAGGGGGATCGAAGGGGATTTTAAACACTTATGCGGGCGCAGAGAATTAAAATCCCCCCTGCCCCCCTTTTACAAAAGGGGGGGATATGCCCTGTCACTCCGCTCTTCGCAACGTTTTGCACGAGGCTCTCCCGCTTCCCGCTTCTGTCTTTCAGTCTTTCTTCCCGCTTCCCGCTTCGCGCTTCCTGCTCCCGCTCTTGCGCTCCCCGCTTCCGCCTTTAAGCGCTCCCAGCACGTCCATCACGGCGGCCGATTTTGCCATCGGTTCCTCATAGCCCCACCCGTACTGGTATTTCAGGAAAAGATCGATCGATTTCTCGATCAGTTGCTGGATCTGTTCCTCCGTGAACAGGTATTTGGACATGTTTGTCTTCCTTGCAGGTTGGATTTTGGGTGGATTTCCCCGGCCGCGTTGCCGCATAATACAACTTTTCGGAGAAGGGAGCACGATGATTGTCGCAGAGGGGCTTTCCCGATTTTTTCTAAGTATGGGCGTTTTGATGATATTTCGGCAGGAGTGCTGCGATGCCGCTCGATAGAACATGCAAGGTGGGGGTGCTCGTCCTTGTCTTTGTGCTCTTTTTGGGTTTCTATGGTTTGAGGAGCAGGGGGGCGGTGAATTCGACCCCGCCGGCCCCCTCCTGGTTTGTGCCCTGCTTCAAGCTTCCGGCCAGGGCGAACTTTTGCGGCGAACCGGTGCCCCTTGGATCTTCAGATGTCTATCAAAGGTTTGACCGGGAGTTTACAATCGTTACACAAAGCCACGCGCAGGTGTACCTGTGGTTGAAAAGAGAGCAGCGCTATTTCCCGTGGATCGTTCGAACGATTGGAGAACTGGGGCTTCCCGACGATTTGAAATATGTTGCGGTGGCGGAAAGCGATCTCACATCGCAGGCGGTTTCGCCCGCAGGCGCTGTGGGGCCGTGGCAGTTCATGGCCCCCACTGCCTGCCGCTATGGCATGACGTGCAATGCGGAGGTAGACGACCGCTATGATTTCGAACGCTCGACGGTTTCGGCCTTCCGGTATTTGAAACACCTCCACGAGGTATTTCAGAACTGGACCCTTGCGGCCGCCGCGTACAATTGCGGGGAAAAGCGGGTTGAGGCGGCGATTGCGCAGGACGGAAGTTCGAGCTACTACGATCTCGTGCTGCCCCGGGAGACCGAGCGCTACGTATTCCGGATCCTGGCCATAAAGGAGGTGCTGGAGCACCCCGCAAAGTACGGCTACTACCTTCCGAAAGGCGCCGGGTATCCGCCGGTCCTTTTCTCGAGGGTCCGGGTGAGCCTTCCCGGGCCGATGCCGATACTTTTGGCCGCCCGGGCGGCAGGGACGACCTACCGCGCCATGAAACTTCTCAATCCCGAACTGGTTTCGGATGTGGTCCCCCGGGGGGATTCGACGGTGCGCGTCCCAGAAGGCAGGGGCGGGCAGTTCGTAAAAGGCGTGGCGGTATGGAAGGCGGCATATAAACCGGTCGTGCAGGTGCACCGGGTAGAGCGGGGCGAAACCCTCGAGTCGATCGCCCACCGGTACAATACCACGAGAAAAGAGCTTTGCCGGTGGAACCACCTCAGCGGCGACAAGATACGAATCGGACAAAAAATCACAATTTTGCGCTAGAATGGTTTGGCGGCGCGAAGAGAGGGTTTTTGCTTAAATTCTTGACAGGAATTTAGCGGGGAACTACCATAGCGCCGCATGGGTCTGGGAGTCCAAAAAAGCGAATCATTTTGGTGCACTATGGATACATACACTAGATTTGCGGAGCTGCTTCTCAAAAGCCGGTATGCGGTGGCTCTCACCGGGGCCGGGATATCGGTTGAATCCGGAATCCCCGATTTCCGGGGCCGGGACGGGGTGTGGGCAAAATACGACCCGTGGGAATACGGGCACATAGATTCTTTTCGGGCCGACCCCGAAAAGGTATGGAATATGCTTCAGGAGATGAGCGCGCTCGTGGAGGGTGTGAGCCCCAACGACGCTCATTATGCTCTCGGGGAGCTGGAAAAGCTCGGGGTTTTGAAGATGGTGATCACCCAGAACGTCGACAGCCTGCATCAAAAGGGAGGGGCCAGCAACGTCGTTGAGTTTCACGGAAATTTTCGTGGAATGCACTGCGACCGGTGCCTGAGGAGCTATTGTGCCACCGAGGTTTCGCTTGCCTCTCTTCCGCCACGGTGTGTGTGCGGAGGACCGATCCGGCCCGACGTGGTATTGTTTGGCGAGGGGATCCCCGAGGAGGCCTACAGCAAAGCGTTCGAGGCCGCCGAAAAGTGCGATCTGATGGTCGTGGTGGGCACTTCGGCAAGTGTTGCGCCCGCCTCCGATCTTCCGCTGGTGGCCAGGGGCAGGGGGGCAAGGATCGTGGAAATAAACCCGGAGGCTTCCGAACTGCCCGGCGAGTTTCGGGACCTGCACATCCGGGAGCCTGCCGGGACGGCATTTCGGAATATTATGAGAGTTCTAAAATCCATACACATTGAGGATGGCAATTAGATGTTAGCTCACATTCTGACGGCGACCGCCTATGCATCTCCCGCGTTCCAGCAGCCGCCGTATATGCAGTCGGGAGACAGCGTAGTCGATATGATCATCAATGCGGGACCGATGGTGAAAGTGGTCCTGTCCATTCTTCTGGGACTTTCGGTCGCATGCTGGAGCGTGATTGTGCTCAAGTATCGCCTGATCCGGCGGGCCAACCGGGAATCGGGCCAGTTCATCGCCCTGTTTCGGCAGAGGAAAAATTACTCCGCTCTTTACCGGGACAGCGAGAAGCTTCCGGACAGCCACCTCGCGGAGATTTTTCGGGTTGGCTACGCGGAGTTGAGCCGTGTGGGCAAATCTCTTGAGACGAGGAACCTGCTCGAGCTTTCAGCCAACCCGGAAGTGCTGCTCGAAAACGTCGAGCGAGCCATTCAGGGCGGGATGACCGCAGAGCGGCAAAGGCTCGAGCGTTTCTTGCCGCTGCTTGCCACAACGGGGAGCACCGCCCCCTTTATCGGGCTGTTTGGAACCGTTTGGGGCATCATGACGAGTTTTCATGAAATCGGTATGCGGGGCGCGGCCAACCTGGCGGTGGTGGCGCCCGGGATTTCGGAGGCGCTGATTGCAACCGCCATAGGGTTGGTGGCGGCTATTCCCGCGGTGGTGGGCTACAACCATTTTGCCACCAAGGTACGGGGGATCGAAAACGAGATGAGCCATTTTGCCGCCGACTACCTGAACATGCTCAAACGGGACCTGATGCGCAAGGGAAGGCAGGAGGAAGCCGCGCAGAACCAGGCTTCCGAACACAGGCTCATGGTCGATTGAGGGCGCGCTAAAACCCGGCAACCTTATGGCAGAGGATAGGGCCTGATGCAGACGAACGGCGATTCGAAGGGTATGGTTTCAGACATTAACGTTACGCCCCTTGTGGACGTAATGCTGGTTCTGCTCATAATATTCATGGTGACGGCGCCTATGATGACCCACGGGGTCGATGTCAAGCTGCCCCAAACCGCTGCGCCCGCCATCCCCACCAAGAGCGAGCGGCTCATCGTATCGGTGGGCAGCAACCGACAGATTTTCATAAACCGGCAACAGGTTGGCCTGGACCAGTTTGAATCCACTCTGGCCGCGATCTATCAGAACAAGCCCAATCCTGATGGTGTTTTTCTGCGTGCGGATGAATCGATCCCGTATGGCTATGTGATGCAGGTCATGGGCATGATCAGGCAGGCGGGAATTACGAAAATAGGCATGGTTACCTCGCCCGAAAAGAGCCCGACGCCGAATGCCGGGAAAAAGGGCAGAAGACGGTAAGAACGGGCTATGCAATTTCTGGACAGGGCAATTCCCAAAAAGGACCTTGCGACCGGTATCGGTACCTCGGTTCTGGTGCATGTATTGATTTTCGGCAGCGTCATTTTTGCGGCCCTGCTGATTCCTCAAAAACCCATGCCGACTCCCTACTGTTCGGTCGATCTGGTGACGATCAAAAATATCGGGGAAGGCATGGCCGAGCCCAAGGGGGAACTCAACGGCGCCCGCAAAGCGGCGACGGAAAAGGCGCAGCACCAGGCTGCCGCGCGCCGAAAAGCCGGGCCGGTGGTTCGGGTACACCGCCTTGCCGTGAGGCAGCCCGTTGAAAAAGTCGAAACGCACATAAAACAGATGGAACCGAAAGATACCCCGGTTGTTCCGAAGAGAACGCAAGGGGTCGAATCCATCGATAAGAACCTGGATAAGCTGATTGCAAGGCCCAAGCTGCCCAAGCACAGCCACCCGCCGGTTGAGAATGCAAGGAATGAGCGCTCCTCGGGGCAACGCTCCGCGAGCGTTGCCGCAAACGAAGATCGGGGGCAGGGCCGTGCCCCGCTCGGAACGCCGAACGGGACGGCGCGCGGGGGGCGTCGGGGAACGGGGCCCGGCAGCGCGTTCGGCAATCCGAACGGGAGCGCTGCCGCCATGCAGATCCTGGGCCTGTACGGACAGATGGTCAAGGAGAAAATCCAACGAGAGTGGAGTCTGGCGAACGACCGGGGAGTCAATGGGCTGAGGACGGTGCTTGCCGTCCAGATAACCAGGACAGGGCAAATCGTAAGCGTCGCGGTCAGAATGTCGTCGGGAAACGAGCTTTTCGATGAGGCTGCGGTGCGCGCGGTGAACCGTTCCGGGCCTCTTCCACCCGTTCCCGCGGCGGCGCAGGGGAGCGTGCCGCAGTTTATCCTGACATTTATGCCCGGAAAGGTGTCCTGACGGATAAAGCAGTCGTTTTTTCAACAGATCGAGCATGTGGTTGAAAGGTAGTGTAGGCTATGGTTGCAGCGAAACGCAGGTTGTTTTTTCTGTGCTGTTTGCTTTTTCTGGGGGCCGTGGGAGTGCAGGCAGCGTTCGCCCAGACGATTTACCTGGATATAACCAATCCGAATTTCAAGAAGATCCCGATCGCTATTCCCGATTTCAAATACACTTCAGGCCAAACGCAGCTTGCCCATCAGATGGCCTCGCTGCTGACGCGCGATCTGGAGATCTCGGGGGTCTTTCAGCCGGTCGATCCACGGGGGTTTCCCGGAGACCCGCAGCAGATCGGCCTGAGCGCCTCGCAGATAAATTTCCAGACATGGACACAATTGGGCGCGGATTTTTTGGTGCGTGCCTCCTACCAGGTCGAGGGGAACTCGATCCGCTTGAACGGGAGTCTTTTCGATGCGACGGCCGGCAGGTTGGTGGGGGCCAAAAGCTACGGGGGGGGCGCGAACGCCTGGCGCCAGATGGTGAATGCCTTTGCAGATGATATCATGCAGATGGTGACCGGTCAGCCCGGGGTCTTCAACACCCGGATCGTTTACACCCAAATGGTGGGGGGCTCCAAGGAGATTTTCGTGTGCGGCCTCGACGGTGGGGATCCTGTTCAACTCACCCACGACCACAGCATCGATCTTTCCCCCGTCTGGAGCCCGGACGGCAGCCGTATCGCCTACGTGAGCTACAAAAGCGGCAGTCCGAAGATCTATATCATGAATGTAGCCACCGGGGCCTCTCGCCTGGTGTGCGGATATACGGGCATGAACATCACGCCCGCGTGGAGGCCGGGGGGGAATGAGCTCGCGGTAGCCTTGAGCAAGGGCGGTAGCCAGGACCTCTATCTGGTGAGTCTTTCGGGCCAGATCGAGAGGAAACTGGGGGTGGGATTCGGTGCCTCTGTCAGTGTATCCCCAAACTGGTCGCCCGACGGCAGCAAGCTTGCCTATGTTTCCAACGAATCGGGAAACCCGCAGATCTACATCTACAATCTTGCAAGCGGTCAAAAGAGGCGGCTTACGTACAGCGGAAAATACAATACCTCTCCGGCCTGGTCGCCCAAGGGCGACTGGATTGCCTACTGCGGACAGGACGGAGGCGGCTTCGATATTTATGTGATTCGCCCTGATGGAAGCGATGGGCATGCGTTGACGCATGGAGGCAGAAATGAGGCGCCGCGCTGGTCGCCCGACGGTCGCATGATCGTCTACACCTCCAACGGGACGATCCACATAATGGATGCGAACGGCACGGGGGATTGGCAGTTGATGAGTCATGCGGGCGGGGCGCAGGGATTGCCGGATTGGTCGCCCCGACCCAATGGTAACGGGAAATGAGACAGATTCGCAAGGAGGGAGAAAGGATGAAAAGCAAAAAGGGTATTTATCTCGTTTTGATTCTGTTTGCGCTGGTAGCGATGAGCGCGTGTACGAAAAAAGCCGTTCCGCCGCCGCCCGGGTATGGTCCGGAGACGGGCAGCGGGCAGATGGGCGCGCCCGGCGAGGGAGAGGGCGGGCTGGGCAATGCGGCCCGGTGGGGTCGGCTCGGAATCCACTCGGAAGCCCAGAAAAGAGAGTTTCTGGACAGGGCCGCGGCTTTCCAGAATCAGGACGTCTATTTTGACTACGACGCCTACACGCTTTCGGATCCCGCACGAAAGATTCTAGATGAAAAAATTGCCTTTCTGAAAAGATACCCGGCGGTTTCGGTCACCATTCAAGGCAATTGCGACGAACGTGGTACCGAGGAATACAACCTGGCGCTGGGGCAGCGGCGTGCGGATGCCGCCAAACAGTACATTATGAATACGGGCGGAGGAAATTTCGAGATAAGCACCGTGAGCTTCGGCAAAGAACGCCCTGTAGCCACGGGGCATAACGAGGCCGCCTGGGCGAAAAACAGACGCGACCATTTCGTACTGAAATACTAAAAGGCGGAAGCGGGAAGCGGGAAGCGCGAAGCAGGAAGAAAGACACAAAGACGGAAGCAGGAAGCAGGAAGCGGGAAGCAGGAAGAAAAACGTTCTTCCTTCCCGCTTCTGCTTTTAGGGAGGAGCCAATCGTATGAGGGGTGCGAGCAGAAAGGGTATGCTGTTTTTGTGCGTGGCGGTAGGGGTCGCGGGACTGCTTGCGGGCTGCGCCTCGACATCTGAGACTTCAACCCTTCAGGAGAATCTCTCGATTTTAAACCAGCGGCAAGCCGCCCTGGAAAAGCGTGTTCAAGGCGAGGAGGGAGCGTCTCGCAGAAACGGCGATCTGTATGCGCAGATGCAGCAGTTGGAGGCGCAGATGAGAGAGCTGAACGGCAGGATCGACCAGGTGCAGCACAAGGTCGATGAGATGGAACAGCGGCAGGCCCCGGGTGCGGGGATGCAGCCGCCCGCCGCGCAGCAGCCGCCCGGTATGCCGCCTTCGGGAACTGTCGTCATGCCGCCCCCCGCTTCCGGAGGAGCGCCTCCGGCCGCAGCAAAGCCCTATGAGCCGCCCCGAAATTATGCACCCCCGGGGGCCGGGGCAACTCCGCCGCCACAAAGCATGGCCCGCCCGGCGCCCGTAACGGGAAGAACCGCCGAGCAGATCGAATTCAATCGAGGCGTGCAGTTGTTGCAGCAAAATAAATTCGAAGCCGCCAAAGCGGTGTTTCAAAAGTTTGTCTCCAGGTACCCGAACTCCGGGCTCCGGGAAAACGCGCTGTACAATATAGGCGAGTGCAGCTTTGGCGAGCATCACTATGAGGATGCGATCAAAGCCTTCCAGGCCGTGGTGGACCGGTATCCCAAGGGGGGAAAGACCGCAAGTGCCCTCCTCAAGGAGGGGATCGGGTGGCAGGAGATCGGTGAAAGCACCATGGCTCGTATCATCTACACCCGGCTTGTAACGAACTACCCGGGCACGGCCCAGGCGCGGGCGGCCCAGAAAAGACTGGGGACCATGTAGACAAAGGCGCTCCTTTTTCCTTCCATGCGCATGCGGCCAGGAATCGGTTTTGGATCATAAATTTCGCGCCAGCGCACTCTTTTTCCTTTTCGTCCCTTTGCTTTGGGCCGGGGGGGCACTTGCGGCCAAAAGCAACGGTCAGTTGCCATCCGCAGGCACCACCAAGCCCCGACTCCAGGTTCTCAAAATCACTTTTCAGGGCAACAAGAGTATTGCGTCTTCCGCACTCAAAGAGATCATGGGCACCAAGGAAAAGAAATTCCGCTGGTTTTTCAAGGCGCCTTTCCATGAGAAGGTATTTGCGCAGGACCTGAAAAGAATTCCTGAATTCTACGAGAGCCAGGGGTTCTATCACATGCGACTCTTGTCCGATGAGGTCCTTCGCGCGGGGGACGATAATGTGAAAATCATTATCCGCCTCCACGAAGGGCCCCCTGTAATGGTTTCCCGAATCAATCTCTCCATTGACGGTCCGTGGCCGGAGAAGTGGCGAAACGACCTGCTTCGAATCCTCCCGCTCAAAGTCGGTAAACGATTTACTACGCCCGGCTACAGGGACATCGAAAAGTTTGCCGGAATATTTCTTGGCGCTCGCGGGTATCCCAAGGCCAAAATCGAGATGCGGGCGCTTGTCAACAAGTCGACCAACCGGGCGACGGTGACCGTAGGGATCCGGGTCGGCCCTGTCTGCACTTTCGGGCCGATCCGTGTGGAAGGCAATCGGTCGGTATCGAGCCGGGTGATCTTGCGCGAACTCAAATTTTGTCCCGGCGAGCGGTTCGACAGCTCGAAGATCGATGCCGCGAGACAGCGGCTGTTTTCCCTCGACCTGTTCCAGTTTGTCGATATCTCCGTCGAGGACCTCGACAAGAAGACGACTGTCCTGCCGATCCGGATCCTGGTAAAGGAGGCTAAAAAGGAAACGATCCGTCTCGGGGTCGGCTACGGAACGGAGGACCAGTTCCGGGGGCTTGCGCAGTACGAGATCAGGAATTTTTTCGGGGACGCAAGGCGGCTTCAGGTAAACGCCAAGGCGAGCTCGATCGTTCAGCTGCTGGAAGGCCAGTTCACACAGCCCTATTTTCTCGATACCACGGGGGCGCTGATACTGGATGGAGGTGTGATGCGCGAGAGCCAGGTGTCGTTTGAAAATCTGAAAACATACCTGCAGCCGCGCTATCAGTACGCCTGGTCCCCGGGGCTTTTGTCCTACTGGGGGTACAACTTCGAGGCCAATTACCTCAATGACGTCGTCATCCCCCCAAGTCCCACCGATCAGGTGCACCAGGCCTACTTCATCTCCTCGCTCATTACCGGAACAACCTGGGACAGGGTGGATTCGATCGTTAACCCGACCAGAGGCTTCAGGGTCTTGCAATATGCCGAATGGGCCAGTAATTATTTTGGCTCACAGGTAAATTATTTGAAGTTCAGCCTGGACGGCAGGGCCTACGTTCCTGTGTCAAAGTACGGCACCTTTGCGGCAAGGCTCAAAT